>CAIYUC010000086.1 GCA_903929315.1 uncultured Bacteroidales bacterium | reverse complement strand
TGGGTTTGCAGTGATATTATAGCAAACAATATAGTTCCATCTGGCGACGGAAACATTGTTTATGAGGAAACACAGATGTTTGAACAGGCAATGTCTCCGGATAACCTGCTTTCCGCCTCATTCTGGGGACAGGCTTTTTATACACTCAACATGGCCAATGCCATCATTCAGGCTGTAGGTTCTGTTGCACCTTCAAAGGACATTGCTGATAATGTCATCGGCAATTGTGAATTCATTCGTGGGATGGTTTACTTTGATCTGATGAGGTACCTGGGGAACAACACACAAGGTACACCTGCATATGGTCTTGCTGTCCCTTTATTGACAGCTCCTTCCCCGTTAAACGACAGACCTCCCCGTGCAACTATTGAACAGGTTTATACCCAGATCATCAATGATCTGAAGGATGCGGGACAACGGCTTGGCGAAACAGATCCACAGAACCTTGCCACCAGGTACGCCGCCCTCGGATTACTTTCCCGTGTTTATTTTTATCATGGGGACTGGGCACTGGCTGAAGCGGCTGCAACGACTGTTATCGAAAGCGGGAAATACGAACTTGACACCAACCTGATGTCAGCTTTTTCTCCTGCAGTAAGACCGGTAACGACTGAATCCGTTTTTTCTCTTATAAGTACTAATACGAGTACAGTGCAGATTCCGGTAGGGGTACAACTTTATTATTATTATGCCAAAGCCAGCAGCGGAAAATTCGCGCCTTCAGGGAATATCCTGAACCTGTTTGTTTTTACCGGAGGGAATAGTGACAAACGGTTCACCTCCTGGTTTAAAGTCATTGATGGCAAATATTCAGTAATCATGTTTGATGACAAATATTTCAACGTTCCTTTGATCCGGCTGGGCGAGATCTATCTTAACCGGGCAGAATCAAGGTATAACCTGGGAAATACCACCGGAGCCCTGGCTGACATGAATTTAATACGCGAAAGAGCGGGATTAAATGATACTACTGTCGTAAACCTCACACTGTTATACAGGGAGCGTACAAAGGAACTGGTGTTGCAGGGGGATAACTTCTTTAACATGAAAAGGCTGAAAAAGTCGAATATCTCAAATAAACACCTGAACTGGGACAGCGAAAGTCTTTTATACTTAGTTCCACAAAGGGAAATGGATATTAATTCGAGTTTGATACAAAATTAGGATTTGGACCTGACGCAAGGTAATTTATTAAAAACCGGCATTCTTTTTAACCACAATGAGCACAATGGAAACACGATGGTCACAAAGAAAAAATTCATTGTGATCTTTGTGTAAATCGTTGTGATCATTGTGGTTATTTTTTTATTTCTCCAGGAACAGGTAATCCCAACCTTTCAGATTGACAGTAGTACCCTCTTTCAGGTCAACATTAGATTTTCTGAAGATGTCTTTATATTGTCCGGGGAAATCTGCTCCATGAAGAGTAAATGACACATGATTCGGAGAGAGGTTGAAAATACATAGTACTTTCTGATCCTCCTTTTCCCGGATAAAAGCATACACTTGTTTGTCGATATTTGTATGAACTTTGATCAGTCTCCCGCCAATTTTTCCGTTCCACAGAGCTTTGTTGTTTTTCTTCAAATCTATCAGGATGGAGTAAATTTTTTCAAGTTTATAATTATCCCAAGTGATGGTATCCTTGTCAAAAAATCTTAACCGTTTATTGAGAGCTGCTTCCTGTCCGCTATAGATCAGGGGCATCCCGGGAACGGTAAAAGTCAATACTGCCATGGTCAGGGTTGCATCACCCAATCGTTCGTATTCCGTGCCATTCCATGAGTTCTCGTCATGATTGGAAGTGAAGTGCATCCTGTATGCATCTGCAGGATAATGAGAAGCTTCTTTTGTCCAAACAGAATCGATCTTATCAGCGGTTGCTTTTCCTTTTGCAATATCATTCAGTAAATGGTATAGATCCCACGAGTAAGTCATATCGAATGCCGTATCATGCATTTCTGGCTCTTCAGCCTCGGCAAGCATAAAAACGTGCTTAACCTTCTGAACTTTCGGAACAGCTTCATTCCAGAATCCTACCGGTAGCATCCCGGCCACATCACAACGAAAGCCATCGACATCAGCATTTTTTACCCAATAGATCAAAGCATTGGTCATATAATTGCAGATCCCGGGTTGCTTATAATCAAGGCCTGCGACATCCGTCCAGTCATGTACCGGCGATTTGATCTTCCCTGTTGAATCATGCTGGTACCATTCCGGATGTTCGGTAACAAGGTTGTTATCCCAGGAAGAATGATCGGCCACCCAGTCGATGATCACCTTCATACCCAGTTCATGCGCCTTTTTGACAAGACGTTTCAGATCATCCAGCGTACCGAACTCCCGATTCACCCCGAGGAAATCCTTTATGGAATAATAGCTTCCCAGCGAGCCTTTCCGGTTTTTTATCCCAATAGGATTCACGGGCATCAGCCAAAGGATACCAATACCCATTTCCTTCAACCGGGAAAGATGTTTTTCAAAGGCAGCGAAAGTCCCTTCAGGTGTGTACTGCCGGATATTGACTTCATAAATGACTGCATTTTTGCTCCATTCCGGATGGACAACCGCCGAGGGTCGGCCTTCATGTTTTCTTTCCATAGTACAGGCGAGTGTTAAAATCAAACAATAAAATAAAAGTCCCGCATTTAACACTTTTGATCTTAAATGACTATTCACTTTATTCATGTTTAATTGTTTGTAATTATCTCAAATGAGTTTGGTTTCAGGGTCAAAGATATTTTGTTCTTCTCAACCTTAAAATTATTTCCAAAATTACTTTTCAATCCGACATTATTGAATCTTCCCGGCATCTCAAAATCGATTTTCACAGGAGATCTGTCTTTATTAAAGATCACAAAGGCCACTTTATCAAAATAAGTTCTCATATATACGAAAATTTTATCGCTTACCTCCAATGTCTTAAAATCTCCATATATGAAAGGCAGATTTTCTCTCCGCAAATGGCAGAGGCGCTGAACGATCCCTTTTGTCCGGGTTTCCTGAGGAGTCAGATGATCAAACTTCATCATTCTGCGGTTATCCGGATCATTGGCTCCCGGCATACCGAATTCATCCCCATAATAAATGACAGGGATTCCGGGTATGGTTATGGTAAAAGCAATAAGGGATGTCAGTTTATCATATCCGGCCGTATCTTTTACGACAATCTCCTGATTCCATCCGGCTTCACGGTCATCTTCCCCGAATTTTATTGCTCCGGATGCGAGCGAGATAAACCGCGACTGGTCCTGGTTACCGGTAATATTTCCCATCAGGGAATGTTCCCCGTAATAGTTGAACGACTCCTGTAACTCATAGTTAAGGTCTTTAAAGGAAGCATTATCTTTTGCATAGATCGTCCGGGCATGGAAATACAGGTCGAAATCGAACTGGGCATCCAGCATTCCGGGGTCAATATAACTTCTGATCAGGTCGCGGCTCCCGTAAGTTTCACCAATCTGGAACACCGGACGATTTTCAGGGATAACCACCTGTTCGACGATCTTCCGTGTAAGTGTTCTCCAATAAATTTCCGGTATATGCTTCGTTGCATCATGGCGGAATCCGTCGAGCTTGTATTCTTTGATCCAGAACAATGCCGAATCCGACATCAGGTTATAAACGTCTGGTTTTGACAGGTCGAGGGTAGGCAGAAATTCATCGAACCATGTTGTGAGCCGTTGTTCATCCCATAGACGGATATTTTTCCGTTTATCAGGTAAGATAAGAGGTGTAGCCCATTCAGGATGCTTTTTATAGATGTCACTTTCCTGGTGAACATGATTTGAAACATAATCGAGGATGACATTCATATTCTTTTCATGTGCTTCATTCACCAGTTTTCTCAGGTCATCTCCGGTTCCAAAGCGGGTATCGACGGTAGAAAGCGTAACAGGCCAATAGCCATGGTACCCGGAAAATTTCCTGTGGGGAGGCGGGTACTCAGCCCAGGCATCCAATGGGTTTTGTGTGATCGGGGATATCCATAAGGTATTTATGCCAAGATCAGTAAAATACCTGTCGTCGATTTTGTTATGAATACCCGTAAGATCGCCACCCTGAAAATTCAGCTTTTGATCGACATCCTTGTCTTTGACAGGCGCATCATTTTTCGTATCTCCATTACAGAAACGGTCGACCATAAGGAAATAGATGATCATCGCCTCTTTATCAGAACGGGTGATTGCAGATGGTTCCAGAAGAACCTTCCCTTTGTTCAGGGGAATAAGTATCTGGTTAGAACAACCTGACTGGTTATAAGCCCATACCCTGATGAAAGAACGGTCAAATTGCCTGGCTTTGCGGGGAATCATTATGGTGAGTCCCGTACTGTCGGCTTTCCAGAATTTTTCATTTAGAAGCCAATTCTGCCAGAGGACAAAATATTCTTTTGCCTTATATTTCACCCCGATATGGATTTTATTATCATCCATTTTATCTGTAAAAAGACAGGGCAGACCTGGAGGAGATATAGATCCGACATGTAACAGGGAGTTATATCCTCCGATATTATTATCGACCGTTTCGGGGTTGGCCGGGTCAAGCATCCATTTACCATCCACTACCAGCTGGTACTGGTACTTCCCGGGATTGAGAAGCAAATCGGTTTGCCAGATACTGTCTTTAAAAATGAGGAATGTCCTAGCAGGGTTCCAGCTATTCATTTCTCCAGCGATCTGAACTTTTTTGAACGTCTTTTTTTTCGGGTCGAAGGTAATCCGTAACCAGATCTTCGGCGATTTTTCGAGCAGGAAGGAGTAGGCATACCCTTTCACCCAGACAGTCATCAGGCTTAGTACCGGAATAATCTTCCGGTCAGGAACAATGATCAGTTTTGTAGAATCTCTTGAGATAGAAAATAGCAGCGAACCATTCATCTTTACCGAGTCGATTTTTCGGGGATCAAGAAAATAATCCTTTAGCTCAAGGATGGTAGAATCGGCCTGCAGCCTGACAGGCGCTGCCAACCCAATTATCCGGGTCTCTTTTGAGACAGGAACATCTTCATTATTGCTGCAGCCTGAGAAAGTCATTATCGCAGCAAGCAGAGGTATTGATCCAATCCATGGTAACCGTTTCATCTTATTTAGAATTTTGTTGTTTTTCAGGATTTACATTCATTCTCCCTCAAATGGGAAAAACTGTTTAAAGAGCAGGTTTAAATGGGCTTTCCAATTTCCCCAGCTATGACCCTCTGGAAATTCATAAAACCGGAAGTTATAATTTTTTAGTTTGAGAACAGGGATAAAATCATGAACCATTGGAATGATGTTATAGAGATCATATTTACCCATATCCAGGTACAGAACTATATCCTGTTTTTTACCATTTATGTATGAACCGGATACCTTTTTGCTGACAAAAGAAGATTGCGCTGCTATTTTTCCGAAACACTCCGGATGTGTTATGCCCAGGGATAGAGCGATGTTGCCACCAAGCGAAGCGCCAAGCGTTGCCCGTTTATGCGGATCGGTGCTGATGGCATATTTCTGTTCCATCACAGGCATCAGTTCATGGATGATGAAAAAGGCAAAGGCTTCTACCTTTGTCCCTGCATATTCGGCTTCCCGGTCGACAGGTGGTACAAAGATCCCGATCACAGGTTCGATCTCGTGATGACTAATCAGCCAATCCATGAGATTGGTTACCTGTCCAAAGTTGATATAATCAGGTCCGTCATGGAATACTATTACCGGGTATTTTTTGTGTATCTTTCCATAGTCAGGTGGCAGGTAAACCTGAATGGCTCTGCGATTGGCGAGGTGTTCGCTGTAGATCACAGTATCATGAAGTGTCCCGTGCGGGATAGCCGGATCATAAGTAAGCCCGGCAGGTAACCTGTATTCCGGCATCCGGAGTTCCGAGTTAGGACCAAATCCTCCTGTACAGCTAAAAGGATTTTTTGGGTCCATGATCCAGTTGTTTCCGTTGATCACAAATTTATAATCCAACCTGGCATTGGATTCGTAATAGGCATCAACGTACCAAAGATTTGTCCCACCCATGTTGGCCATTTCCAGGTTCGGCATCCATCCTGTAAAATCACCGGCCACTGAAACGCGTTGGATTGGACCCTGGTAGATGACATGAATAACGGTGTCGGATTCAATTGAAACACGCTTGGCTGGAACCTGGTAAATAAAATGCACGAGAGTGTCGGATTCTATAAAAGGGAAACTATGGATCCCATTAATAAAACTATCCACTACTACCTGTTGCTCATTCCGGGGCAATAAATTCAGATTTTGAATGAAATCCTGGAATGATTGAGCTAACAGTGTTGGTGGAAGAAAAAATAATAGAATAACTAATCTCAGGTTTTTCATATTGTGAAATTTGTTTTAAAAATCAACCCCTTTGTAAGCCTTGGGCTGTCTAAAAAGCCTTTATTTTACTGCAGAGGCGCAAAGGCGCAGAGAAATCCAATATCCGGCATCTGGCATCCGGCATCATTCTTTTTTCATCACAAATGCCGTTCTGTTAGTATTATAAATCAGCAATCTGATTTGATGGTTCGTTTCATTAAATTGTGAGATAACAACAGAACTTTTATCGATCCTTCCATGACCTCCGAATTCGGGATCATCGGTATTCAGAATGATCTTATAATCGCCCGGTTCAGGAACCATGAATGCATAATCGGGGATCGAATTTGTAACATGGAAATTGAATACAAAAATCAGGCGGTTTTTTTCAAAAACAATGGTCTTGTTCTTTTCATCCATCAACAGTGAATGACCATAAC
Organism: uncultured Bacteroidales bacterium; assembly: GCA_903929315.1. GTDB lineage: Bacteria > Bacteroidota > Bacteroidia > Bacteroidales > FEN-979 > CAIYUC01. The sequence continues at coordinate 4,674 of CAIYUC010000086.1, read as the reverse complement.
CTGCATTCAGCAGATCAAACTCACCTGCCAGGTTCAACATGGCTTTGTCAAATGCTCCCAGGAAATGAAATTTAAGGTCAGGGTTTTCAACCAGTGACCACATGCGACGGGCATATTTAAACGACCAGTTGTTTCCTTCCCTTGGGAAATCGATCCAATCAGGATGGCCGAATTCATTTCCCATGAAATTGAGCCAGGCTTGCCCGCCCAGGACAAGAGTAAAAAGCCGGATCATTTTGTGCAGGGCCATTCCCCGGTCGACCACCAGATCGGAATCCATTTTCAGCATATGGAAGTAGATGTTGCTTTGCATCAACCGGAATGCAAGGGTCTGGTCACCAACCAGAGCCTGGTCGTGCGATTCGCAGTAAGCAACGGTTTTTATACCCGGCAGACGGTCATTCATGACATGCCACATCTCATGAATATCCCATTCTTCATCTTGTTTTTCTTTCAGGATCCTGAACCAGTAATCAGGAATGGCCATGCCCAGGCGGTAATCGAAGCCGAAGCCACCTTCGTGAACCGGCCGGCAGATACCCGGCATTCCGCTGACTTCTTCCGCAATGGTGATCGCGTGAGGATTGATGGAATGGATAAGCTTATTGGCGAGCTGAAGGTAGGTTATCGCATCCCATTCCACATCCCTGAAAAAATATCCTTCCATGTCCCAGTTTTCACGGTACCCGTGATCAAAATACAACATCGAGGTGACGCTATCGAATCGGAAACCGTCGAAATGAAATTCCTTCATCCAGAATTTCAGATTGGAAAGAAGGAACTGCATGACTTCTCTTTTGCCGTAGTTAAAACATTTAGAATCCCAATGAGGATGATTTCCTCTGTCCCCGGGATGAAAATATTGATCATCCGATCCATCGAACAGGTTAAGCCCTTCATTCAGGTTTTTAACGCTATGCGAATGGACAATATCCATGATGACTGCAATACCTTGCTGATGCGCCTGCCGGATCAGGTATTTTAAATCTTCCGGGGTGCCAAAACGTGAAGAAACAGCGAAAAAATTTGAAACCTGATAACCGAAGGATGCATAATAGGGGTGTTCGGTGATCGCCATCAGCTGAAGCGTGTTATAACCTGACTTTTTTATATAGGGGAGAGTAAGATCGGCAAATTCCCGGAAGGTTCCGATCCCTTCCTTTTCCTGTGCCATACCAACATGGCATTCATAGATCAGAAGTTCTTTCAGCCGGGCGATATCAAACCGGTCGCCTTGCCAGTCGAATTTTTCGGCAGGAAGCCAGACCTGCCCTGAAAAGCCGACGCTGTCTTTATCCTGGATCATTCTACGGATATAAGATGGAATGCGTTCCTGGAATCCCTGGTCTGAATGGACCATCACTTTTACGCGGCTTTCATGCGTAAAACGGTCTTTGTATGTATTTCCGTCGAGAAATATATCCCAAATACCGTCTTTACCCTTTGTCATCCGGTGAGAATATTGTTGCCAATCATTGAAATCACCAAACAGGTAAAGATCCTGTGCTTTTGGCGCCCACTCACGGTAAATCCATCCTTTTTTTTGTTTATCGTAATGGATCCCGAAATAATGATAAGCATCGGCAAATTTCAACAAGCTACTCCATGTGAGTTTAAGCTCTTCCAATGTGGTTTTGAAATGCTCAAACCGTCGGACAATCTCTTTTTCCGCAGGCTCAAGCCAGGGATCTTTTGCAACCAGTCCAATTTTACGCTTGTTAATCACTTCAGGGGTCTGTACATGAATTAGAAATATCCTTTTTGTCTTGTATCATCTTTCACGAATATCCAAAGAAATGCAGATATTGCCAGGGATATTCCACTGATGAGAAAGATAATGCTTTTATCTGAAGCGTAACGTATTATGCTCCCGATCAATAAGCTGGAGACCAATTGCGGGAGAACAACAGAGAGATTGAAGATCCCCATGAAAAACCCCATGCGGCTTTTATCCACTTTTTCCGACATGATCGCGAAGGGAAGACTCACAACGGCAGCCCAGCCCAGTGTAAGGATCACCATCATGGAATAGAGCATCAATGAATTCCTGGCAAAAAGCATGATCCCGAAATATCCCAGCGACATGGTCGCTACCGCTATGATATGTGTGTTCACACGGCCGACCTTTTTACTCATCGGTTCCAGTAATAAGGCAGGCCAGATGGAACCTACCCCATTCAATATGAAAAATGACCAGCCGATCATTTGCCCGGCCTGCAGTGCATTTTCGGGATGTATCTTTTGTTCAATGAAAGCAAAGATGTAAACGAACATCGTTTGAATACCAAGCCAGGAAAATCCATGCGCAAAATAGAGGCGGAACAATTGTCCCCATTGGGTAACTGATGCCTGGATCGTATCTCCGTTTTTAGCAGGGTCTTTTTTCAGCTCTTTCGGTTCTGTTATGAAAAACAATGGACCGATGGAAAATACCAGGACAATGGCGACACCTGCATAGATCAGGAAATAATTACTGATCAGCGCCCCCATAAGATAGGCCCCGCTTCCGAATAGATTTGATACCGATTGCATCCAGGTATAGCCCTTTGTCCGGGGAGCGCCGGCAGGAGTGACATCCGCGATAATCGAGCGGGTAGGGTTGAAGCTGATGTTTATGGAAAGATCCAGCGTCAGGGCTACTGTGATGGCCACTGCCATCACAGTACTGATCCCAAAGATACTTCCGTTCCCAAAGAAGCTGCTTATCCAGCCAATGTTTGGCAAGGCAAAGATCATCATCGAAGCAAGTATTCCGCCAATAATGATAAAAGGTCTTCTCCTTCCACCCCAGAACCACACTTTATCGCTGATCAGACCAATGATGGGCTGTCCGATGATACCTGCAATGGGCCCTGCAGCCCAGACAAACCCGATCTGGTCGATCTCAAGGTTGTATTTTGTTCGCAATATCCAGCTCAGAACAGCGATCTGGATCGACAGTGCAAAACCCATGGCAGTGGAGGGCAGGCCAAGGATTATGTAAAAAAGATTCGAAAGTTTTTTTTGGATGGCTAACATAAGCTATTGATTACGAATTACGGATGACGAATTACGAATTCAAATTATTTGTTTCTAAGTTCAACGACAATTACTGATTTGGGCTCAATTGAGATGTGATTCAGGTCGTTGATTTCTTTACCTGAAATTATGTCCTTTCCACTGTGGAATCTTGCAAGAAATTCATCATAGATACCGGGTTTAAGTGTTTTTGTTTCCTTTTCATTGTTGTTCATTGCCACCATCACGGTTTCCGCGTCATTGTAACGGAAATAAACGTAAACCCCATCCTGGGGAATAAATTGTTTTAGTTTCCCCGAATGGATCACTTCTTTGCTTTTTCTCCAGGTTAAAAGGGTTTTCAGGTAGTGAAACATATCATTTTGAGCTGTTGTCCGGCCTGAAGCCATGAAGGCATCCGATGAATCTCCAGTCCACCCGCCCGGAAAATCCACGCGTTTTCCGCCATCGCCTTCCACTTTATCTGTTTTCAGGAGTATTTCAGTGCCATAGTAGATCTCGGGAATACCGCGTGTTGTGAGAATAAAAGCCATGGCCATTTTCAGCTTATGCACGTCGTCCGACTGGGAAGAAAGGTAACGGTTGACGTCATGATTATCTGCAAAGATGACGATATGGGAAGGATCGTGATAGGAAAAATCCTGAGCAAGGATCTCATATAACCGCAGGATGCCCGTGTTCCATCCGTCGTTTTCCATGAAACCCAGCCGTAAAGCATCATACATCGGGAAATCAAAAACACTGGGCAGGTATGAGTTGTAATGGTCGCGGTTGTACGCATCTTTTTGCCAGTAAGCGACCCCGGAAGGGTAGGTAAGCCAGCATTCACCTACGATATTGAAACCGGGGTATTCCGTCAAAATAGCCTTATCCCATTCAGCCATGAAATCTTTAAAGGAATATGGATAGGTATCCTGGCGTATCCCGTCAAGCCCGGCATATTCGATCCACCAGATACTATTCTGAATAAGGTACCTCGCCAGGAAAGGATTGTGCTGGTTTAAATCCGGCATCGTCTGATCGAACCAGCCCTTTAAAAATTTTATGCTGTCATAATCTGAGACATAGGGATCAGTCATTGTCCCTGCCCTGTAAGATGTACGGGTAAATTCCCTGAACACGTTAAGCCAGTCTTTGGAAGGCAGATCTGTCATCCACCAGTGTTCCGATCCGCAATGGTTAAAGATCATATCCATGATCAGCTTCAACCCTTTTCTATGGATCGAATCAGAAAGAGACCTGTAATCCTCATTGGTGCCGAACCGGGGATCAATCCTGTAATAATCTGTAGTAGAATACCCATGGTAGGAATATTTTTTCATATTGTTTTCCAGCAGGGGATTGATCCAGATGGTTGTTGCTCCAAGATCTTTGATGTAAGCAAGATGTTGCAGGATGCCTTTGATATCGCCTCCATGCCTTCCATTGGGATCCGATCGCCGGGCTGATTCTTTCAGCCGCAAGTCTGGTCCTGGGATTCGGGCTGGGCCTGCTCAATTTTGCGCTCCACCCGGAAAACTTCGAGTGGCATTTCAAAACCTTTTGAATTGAACCATGCGCGCAGACTCTCCATCCGTGCCGCCGAAAATCGCCGCGCCACAGTCGCTCGCATTTTTCACGGTTGTCGTGCTGGTGGCGGCGGCCCTGGGTTCGGGC
>CAIYUC010000085.1 GCA_903929315.1 uncultured Bacteroidales bacterium | reverse complement strand
GGGGTTGTCTAATAAGTTGGAAAGTTAATGTTTCTCGCTGAGTTTCGCTGAGTTAAACGCAGAGTCACGCAAAGTTAAAACTCTTGTTTTCAACATTCTGCGAAAATTTGCGATTAATCTGCGGAAATCTGCGAGAAAAAAAGAAACTTATTGGACACCCCCACGGGGAGTGAGGCTTATTAAAGGCTATTATACCATTCAATAGTTTCCGATAATCCGTGTTTTAATGTATATCGTGGGATCCATTTTAAAGCTCTCCGTACTTTTTCAATATTAACAACCCTTCTTCTGATATTGTCGATATCCCTTCTGTCAATATATTCCGGACTTATATCTTTGTGATATAATTGATTAATCAGCGCCACCAGTGAATTGATGCTTGTTTCAACACCGGTTCCAATATTGTACACCTCTCCGACACTTTTATCTGATATCCCTGCAAGCAACGTTGCATCCACGGTATCTTTTACATAAGAAAAGTCCCTGGTTTGTTCGCCATCGCCGTGAATCAAAGGTCTTTGATCATTTTTGATCTTTTCTATTATTTTGCTGATTACTCCGCAATAGGGATTGGAAGCATTTTGAGAGATCCCATAAACATTGGAGTACCTTACAACTACTGTAGGCATATCATAATTCTCATAAAACACTTTCGTATAACTTTCCCCTCCCAGTTTACTTACTGCATAAGGGGATAATAAATTGTATGAATCATCTTCATTTATTGGAATATACCTGGTGTTACCATAGATCGAAACAGATGAAGTATAAAGAAAACGATAAAGATTTTTGGATTTTTTCAGTTGTAAAAGCAAATTAAGGGTACCCCCGATATTTACAGAATAATCTTCAAGAGGATTTTTAGTTGACACGATTATATTCCTTGCTGCCAAATGAAAAATAAATTCAAATTTCCCAATGATCTTCTTCATTAATCGCTCATCCCTGACATCCCCTTTAATAAAATCTTTAATGGGAATGTTTTCAATGTTCTTTAATTCACCAGTAAAAAGATCATCAACTATTGTGACATCTGCACCGAGTTCAGCTAATTGTCCGGCTAAATTACAGCCTACAAATCCGGCTCCCCCTGTAACTAATATTTTTGATCCGGAGTACTTTTTAATCTCATGGTTATTCTTCATTTTTTTATTTTTAATTTTAAATAAATCATTGGCCTGAAAATTCTCCACCAATCCACAAAAGGCCTCATTTTTGTCCTTTCTTCCCGGTTCTTGTGGTACAGTATAGTTATAGGAACTTCCTTTGTTCTGTAATGATCCGATGTCAATACTTTATAAAGCAAATAAACTTCCAGTTCATACCTGTTTAACCAATCCTGATGGAGATCAATATTTTTATCTTCGTAAACTTTTTTTACATAAAAAGCCCTGAAGCCATTTGTAATATCAGAGCATTTTTTACCGGTCATAAGAAAAAATAAAAAAGGATACAACGAAGTCATCAATCTTCTTATTACCGTTTGATTTATCGTTTTCCCACCTTCTGCAAACCGGGATCCCTGAACAAAATCGACTTCTTTATTAAGTAAAGGGAATATAACACTTTCCATTTCTTCAGGATTATGCTGATCGTCGCCTGAAATGATAACAGCAATATCATAACCGTTATTGTAAGCATAATCCAAACCTGTACGGATGGCGGCACCCACGCCCAGATTTTTATCGTGCCGGATTGCTTCTGCTCCTGCATTTTTTGCAACCTGAAAGGTGTCATCGGATGAATGGTCATCAATGACGAGGATTGTTTCCAGGAAGGAAGAGCATGAATTCCGGACCTTGCTAATTACATTCGGAATTTTGGCACTTTCATTATATGCCGGGATTATCAATATTATTCGGGCCATTTATTAATGGGTTTGTACATCTTTAGGCACTAAAAATCTAAGCCTGACATTTTTAAATTTATGTTCCTGGTCGCCCGGGTATATGCGGAGTTCGATGATCTTATCCGAATCGTCAGGGAATGGAAGCATTTCATAGGTATCGAATCCTGACTGCCATTCATTCAGGTTTTTTCCTGAGAAATGAAGAAAATATGGATCTGCCCAGTAGTAATTATGTTTGTCCGCCGTATCGTGTATACTCAGGATAATTTTTGAATTATTCCCTGGTTCATAATTATCATCGATGAATACCATTATCAGCTTTACCCTGGAGAAATCAGGAACCTCCCTGCTATTGACCTTACGAACGAGAGAAGATACTTTAGCATGAGCTGTAAAATCATATGTTTCAAATTCCTTCGCCACCGTAAAACGGTCATACTCATAATATTTTTTCCAGAATAATCCTCTGTACCTGTCAGCAGTCTGCAGAAATACTTTCCAGTATTTATTCTTATCCATGAGTGCCCAATCAAGTATATAATTCTTGTATTGATAGGTCTGGATAATATTCACCGGAACCGTTAATAATGAAAGGAAGACTACAATCAGTTTGATTTTCCAGTCAACTTCATTAATCAAAACAGCAAAAGGGATAAAGAATACGGCATAATAATCGATGTAAGCCCTCAAACCATAACTGGCCCCATAAAACCAGCACCACCAGGAAGACAGGACATAGGTAAGGAGGATAAAAAATCCCATCCAGGTAAAAGCCAGATAATATTTTTTTTTGTACAGGTACCAGATAACGCCCAACAGCGAAAAGAATAAAACAGGGGTGTAAACAAAAAGACCCTTCTGATAGCTGAACAATATTTTGAATAGCCGGGGGGATGCGAAATTGAATCCATATCCCTGGTATGTATAAAGTAAGAAAGAGCCTGTTTGCAAATACCATAGCAAACATTGAATGAATAAAACCCCTGACAACAATAATATTCCGGGTACCAGTATCTTCCACTTCCGGAACAGATACATAAATCCATCCCTGAAATTTTCTGATGTCATAGCCAGGAAAGGAATGAAAAACAGAATCAGAATATTAACCTGACGGATAATTATTATCAATCCTAAAAGAAGACAAGCAACAATAAAGCGATTTAAATTTCTGTTCCTGAAAAATGAAGTAGTGAAATAAATGAAGGTTGTGATTGCAAAAAGTGAGTAGATGTGGCTGAACCCAGCATCGTAACTGGCATAATTTGTTACACCTGTAGCCAGTGCCAACAATGCCTGAGAGATGAATATCACATAATATTTTATATTAAAAAGTCTGAGCGTTTTTTTAAGAAAGAAAAGGGAGAGGAACAAGTAGAAAATTGCAGCATGAAAAATTGTCTTTTGAAACGGCAGTTGATAACCATCGTTGAAAGTTCCATCCCTTTGCGTGGTTAAATATGTCCAGCAGAAAAAAGGAAGCTCTAAAACCGCTGTCCCGCAGGAACAGATATCCACTTTAAAATCATTGTATTTTACATATTCTCCAAGTGTATTTATCCGGTCGTAAATACTATTATTACTGTTCACAGGGATTCCTTTTCTGATCAGATCATGATGGATAAATATTGATGGCAGATAATCATAATAACCAATGCCGTCTGCTTTAATCGTAACGACCTCATTCCTGAAATAATTATTGATCAGAAAAATAAATATAAAAATGATGAATGCTTCAATAATAACAGATTTCAATATTACTATAATATATTTCATTCTTCAGCATTAATCAAAGTTAATTACCATATCATCCACAAAGAATTTAGTCCTCTTATTATTACAGATATAGAAAGTGATTTTGCAATATTGATCGATCCTGTCAGGAATATCAATAATTGTATGGATCTTATTCCATTGGCCTGATCTTGTATTAAAATCATCAAAATTGCATGTGCCTGTAAAATGCGGAATATGAATTTCATCTTCAATGCTGTATACCAGGGAAGCGCCGGTTTTATCCATTTTAGAAGGATTTATCCAAAGGGTAACATCGGCCCGTTTTACCGGTTTGACCAGGATCTCCTCCAGTCTCCAGGTATATTTGCAATTAATGTCCATTGTGCTGTCAAAGTAAGTTGCAATTGAATGTGAATGTACACATTCTCTTGTTATTGGCTCTGGAGTAAAATAAATATGGTTTTCGAAATCCTGGATGAAAGTATAGCTTGTCTTTTGGTACTTATACAACTTTGCGGCATTCAGTTTGGGTAGAAAATCATCCCAACTCCAGGTTGATCCCTCAAAAGTATTACTACCAAGATACATCATACGATTATTATAATACACAGAGGCCAGGATAAGAAAGCAGATACTTGTCCGGATAAATAGGTTTTTCCTTCTCCGGAAATAAGCCAGGGAAAAGCCAAATGGAATGGCAAGAAGCGGATAAAAATCTATAAATGGCCGTGACCCGTATCCTCCCCCATAATACCATGAATGCCAGGAAGAAAAAATATAACCTATCAGAAAGAAAAAAGCAGTAATGAAAATCCCGTTTGGTATTTTTTTTACGATCATGATAATACACCCGGCGATAAAAAGTATGGCCACTGGATTATAAAGGAACAATCCGTTAAGTGGGGAAAACCAGATTGGGATCATCATTGGGAACTTCCAATTATAAAATCCTTCCCCGGGATATGAAAAATATAAGAACTTACCGGTAAGATAGTGCCAATATATCAATTGCGGGGAATAAACCAGGAGAAAGATCAGGATGAAGGTCAGGAGATAGCGTGGATGAAGGAAGAAAAGAAGACGGTTCCCTGCTTCCTTCAACGAATGAGTGTCAAGAAACAATAAAAACAGCAGAACGACAATCCCGGTAGGACGGATCAGCACTATAAAAGAGATGATAAAACATATCGCAACAAAATACCGAAACGGCTTTTTCCCTTTATCCAAAAAGTTCTTCGTCAGGAACAATAACATAACTACCAGGCAAAAACTGGTATCATGCGACATCAATCCTTCTTTTATTGAATAATAATAAAGGTTTGTTCCAAGAAAGATCAGGATAATGGTACAATAAACGATAATCCGATCAAAGTACTTCTCAAGAAACTTTTTCAGGAAAAATAAGCCTAAAACCAGGTAAAAAACCGCCGGCAGGATCGTCATTTTCGCATAAAAGTCGGAAAATCCATCCGGTTGCAAATGAAACAAAGTTGCTAAAGCATGAGTCAAAAGAAAGAATGGAGACCATAAAATGGCAAGACCACAGGTTGTCTTCGTTACTAATTTATTGCGATTAAAATCCAGTGTGAACCCCCTTGTTTGTATGTCGATCTTGTCCGGAAACTTATGAATATCAAATCCATAGATGAAAGTAAATGGTAAATAAACATAATAGTTAGCCTTATCTACATAGAATACACCCGGATAAGGAATTTTCCCGTTTTTGACATTGAAGTCATAAGAAAGAATTAAACACAGGATAAACAGGGAGATAAAAAATATCCGGTCAAATCTTTTCCTGATCTTATGAACGTGTAAGGTTTCTTCCATTATTACCTTGGTTCAAAAATTTCGATTTGAATATCATCCACATAAATCGAATCTTTACCAGTATACCAGAAATAAGACTGCAGAAGATCGTCTTTATCTATTAAATAAGGTGTTTGCCAATCCATTGTGACTTTATTCCATTTCCGGGGCACAAAATCCTCCTTTTCAAGAGAAAGTGATTTGTATTTATACGCGTTATTCTGGTGATTGCAGGTAATGACAAGGTTAGCTCCTTTAATTGCATCTTCGGGGAAAAAATAAACATAACCGGATATTTTTATCCATGTATTATCCCTTTCTGACAGTTTGCTGAATTTTTCATTGATCCCGGGCGAAAACTGATTCTTTTCATTTAATTTATAAGAGAAACGTCCGGATCTTGATACCTGGGTAGTTGGAGCCGTCCTGTATGCAGGATCGGTATTTTCAAAATCGTAATGAACAAGAATTCTTCTGTTAAACGGATTCTCTATATATAGTTTTTCAGTATAAGCATCAGGAAATTCTACTAATAACTTCTTCTCCGCGTTTTTAACCTTCCGGACAGCTCCAAACACGGCACCATAATATTCACGCGTCACACGGGAGGGATCAAGAATGCCATGCGTGTACTGCCAGGTTTGAAACAGATTCAGGATAACAAATAAGCAGAGGAGAATGGAAAGTGGAATTTTAATATATCCCTTCTTTTGCACCAACCAATCCAGAAAATAACCGAGAGACAGAGCCAAAACCGCATAAGATGGAATCATAGCACTTTGTCCAAAACTTTCACCCCCCCACCAAATTCTCCAACTTGCTACAATATGGAGGTTGATGATAAAAAACAGGAAGGTGGAATAGAAAATGAAAGGGTTTTTCCCGGCCAGGAAATAAAAACCAAGAATAGAAAAGATCATGACCGGTGTATAGATCAGCCAGCCTTTTCTAAAGGAAAAAAGCACATCTGGCAGATAGGGTGCAATGAAAGTAAAATGATTTTTTTGTGGATTGTTGCTCAAATCCAGTATTCCGTAAAGAAAATCAGGATGCAGTATCTGGGCTAAACCAGCCAGGATTATAAATGCAATTATAACAACGGCTTGCCAATAATGCTGTTTTATGGCCCCCCATCGATCATGGAAAGTGCTTTTGTTGTAAATGCCCCAGAATATTGGTATCAGGATACAAGAAATTTCAGATAACCGGATGGATATCGTTAATGCCAGGATCAACGCAAGAAAAATGGCATATTTCCAAGTGAAAGTTTTCTTCAATTGAATCGTTGACCAAAGGATCAGTGCATAACACAAGAAAAGGAGGGGATGAATGAGGTCCGGTTCATATGTTGAAAGACACAAAAAGTTTGTACCTGCGACAATCAGAACCAAAATAATGGTTGCCACCTTGTCAGTAAAATAGTTTAATAAAACCTTCCTTAATATCCCGGTTCCCAGGACAGCGCAAAAAACGTTTGTCAATACAACATAAGCGGGAATATTAATCCTCCAACCAGGAATAATAAACCGTCCTGAAAGGACTGTTATACTCAGTATAACAAAGGTCCACAAGGAAATCCTGTTGGTTGATTTGAACGGGCCTGTTGAAAATTTATTCATAACTGTAAAAAGTCAATTATTACCTATTCTCAGAAACTCACCCCCTCTATGGCGATGATTAAAAAGTATATAATTTGATTTTTTTCTTTCATTGTGTACTTTGTGCCTTCATAGTGTTCTTTGTGGTTCAACTCTTTATAAATTAACCACAAAGGTCACAATGTTTTACACAATGATCACAAAGACTTTTTAGTCAGCCCCAAGTATCTATTACCGGGTACTGGAGTGTGTTCATTTATCAGCCGATATAATCGGTATTAATGCCTCAACCTGGAAATCATCCAAAAATAATTCTTTTTTACCCGGGTTCCACAGATAAACTTTAACAACATCATTACCTGATTTTATATCATGAAGAGCCGCCGTGAATGAGATCTTGTTCCATTGGTTTACTTTAAGATTTAAGTTGTTAAGCTGTAGCGTTTCGTATTGATAGGATTTGTCTTTTTCTTCCAATGAAACCACCAGATAAACCGGGTCAGATTGCAAAGAAGCGGTTGGAAATACATAAGCAGTGGGCCTGATCGATATATTATTTTTCAGGGATGAAATGGCCGAACATTTAATATCAAACACCGGGCTGAATTCAGTCTGTTTATCGATCCTGAAAGATTGTGATCCCGAATATGCCCTTTCGCTGGTTACCTTTGAAGAATCGATCCCCTTTGATATAGTTTCAAAATCATACATTAAAAGAATTTTATGCTGAAATATTTTTTCTTTTTCTGAATTCAGAGAATCCATTAAGGAAAAGTTATCTGCTTTCTCATCTTTGGGTAATACTAAAAAAAAGAGTATTTGATATAAATGTCCCCCCAGGGTGTACGCAGGTTCATCAGGCTGAAAATAATTTAATAATTTTAAATGAGGATTCAGCATTAATGAATCCCTGGGAACGCCACATTCATTGGCTCCAAAATGACCATCCCATTGTACTATGCAACCCGGTGGAATAGCTTTTAAATCATTAACAGAATGGAGCTGTTCAAATCTGGAGTAGTTACGCATATCCGCACCAGGTTGTGTATCTAAAAAAAAACATGCGTTGAAATCTGAATAATAAAGCTTTTCATCCGCAAATTTAGATTTTTCAAACCATTGGGATGATTGTTTTTCTAATCTTTCTTCGAAATCTAATTCTACAGGGTAATGGTATGTCAGGAAATTTGTGCGGGTCACGAGGAAAATACAGACGATCAGAATGATCGTCTTCATCCAGGTATCGGGAAGTAATTTATTTATTCCATGATACCCTCTCATTCCAAGGATTGCCGCCAGAGGCAACACACCTGCAATGACCCGGTCCAGGCCCAGGGATCCACCAAGGCCTTTCCGATACAAAACCGAATGAAAAACGACAAAAATAATCAGAGGGATAAGGATCATTAAAGATTCATAAAAAGCATCATGTCTTTTTATTCTATCCTTCGTAAAAAACAGGGAAAAAAGATACAGAATCCCTATACCGGCAAGTATTTCAAGAGGAGCGCCCAGGATCTTTTCATGCATCGTAAAAAAATGAAAAAAAGAACCGCTTTTGTAATAAGCAGGATTGTGCGCCGAATAAGGGAAATTGTGAATGATCCAAAGGAAATCCTTGTAATAAAAACTTCCGAGAAGGCTGAAGAATAAAAATCCTGTGAAAAGAAAGGGAATTGCTTTCACTTTTTTCTTCGCCAGAAATGCAAGAAAGAATAAAGGAAGTAAGATAAATCCTTCGTTTCTTGCAAAGAGAAGAAATGAAATTACAATGGATGAAAGGATGTATTTTTCTTCGAAGAAAAAATAAATGGCGAGAACAAGCACCAGACCAAAAAGGATCTCCGTCAATCCGGTCAGGAGCATACTACAGTATAAAGGTGTGAAACAAACAAGAAATATGACCAGGAATGAAGGCGCCAGTTTTAGCCTCTTTGCTATCCTGTATGAAAAATAACAAGTCAGAAGTCCTGCAAGGACATTAAATATCTTGATCCCATTAAATCCAAACTGCGAGAATGGTGAGGTCAGTATGGTGAACAAAGGTCTTCCCCAAAGATCAAGAAACAGATGAGGATATTTGAATGAATAGCGTGAAAAGAAATAGTGATATATATTGTCTAAACCACCAGAATAACCTTCAGAAAGGAAAGACAGGGTTATCAGCAGGATGCACAGAAGGGAAAGTATGATCCAATGCAAATACTTATCGATAAACTTTCTCACATCAGGGAGTTAACCAGGCACCTCACCCCCCGGCCACCTCTCCTGAAGGAGATGGGGAGAAAGGAATGAGGCAGAATTAATAAATATCCAGGCATAAGGAACCGCGTATGCAAGGTGTTACAGTATAAAAGGAAAGCAAAAGTATTAAAATTTAATATAAAGGTCATCAAGAAAGATATCCTGTGTGCAATGATTCCGGATGTAAATCCTGAGCCTGGCTTTTGGATCAGGATGTACAGGAAGGAAGAAGGTTTGCTGAATTTTTGTCCACCGGTTCTGACTATTTATCAAAGGACCTGCCTGTTTTATTTCCGAATACAGGATTTGTGAATCTTTTTCCAAATTACAAACAAGGACGGCATCAACCGGTAGATCCTTTTGTTTATATCCCCAAAAAGATACATCAACAGATCCTAAGCTCTTATTTCCGAAAATATACAGATCTGCCTCATAAACGCAATATTTACTTTGATCGGGATACAATACTACACTATGGATCCCTGACCTGCAGACTGAATCCGTAATAGTGTATGAATAACAAATGGCCTGATTCTCAAAATCATTCTTAAAGTTGTGACGATTGTTAAAAGGAGTAAATATCCCTGCTTTCCCGATAAGCCTGGCATATTCATCCCAATCCCATGTAGAACCGAAAAAACATTTATTAAAGGAATAAGCTAATGTTGTATTAAATACGGTGAAAGAAACAAGCAGCAGAAAAATAAGGATTTTCACCAGGATGGTCTTCATTTGATGAATACGCTGAATCAGGTAGCCCAAAGGGAATCCCAGGATAGTATAATATTCAACATAGGAACGCTGGCCATAAGCAGCTCCAAAATACCAATTGTACCAGGAAGCAAAAAAATAACTGATAAATAAGAAAATGCAAAGGATCAGTACTCCGTTGGGAATCTTTTTTATCACCATAAGTATCATTCCGGCAACAAAGAAAAGGACGACCGGGCTATACAGGAACAATCCATTCAGTGTGGCAAACCAGACTTTTATCAGTTGGGGATGATCCCAGTTTGTAAATGATTCGCCCTGATAACTGTAATAGAGATAGCTCCCATTGAGATATTTCCAATAGATCATTTGGGGGATAAGGAGAAATAAAACGATCATCAGAATGGGTATCAGGTATTTCAAATCAAGAAAGAGCCGGACACGGGATTTGAATTCTTTGAAAGAATGGATATCCCATAAAAAGAAAAGCAATAAGATGATCACGTTCGAAGGTCTTACGATAAATATCAACCCAAAAGCCATGCTCATGAGCAGAAAAAATCCATAATGCTTTCCCTGGTCCAGGAATTTCTTAAGGGAATAAAGAAACAAAGAAAAGAGGAAAAAAGAATAGATATGCGACATCAGCGATTCATTGACCGCATAATAGAACAGGTTCGTCCCAGCATAGATAATCAGAAGCAGGACAAATTGAATGACCGTTTCAAAGTAGAATGATAGAAACTTTTTCAACAACCACAAACCAAGAATAAGGTAAACGATTGCAGAAAGATCAACCATTTTATGATAGAGGAGTGAAAATCCGGAATCCTCCGGTTTCTGAAAAATCCGGGAAATGAAATGAGTTGAGATAAAAAACGGCGATACCATCAGAGCCACACCATAAGTGTATTTCGTGGCTATTTTATTTTTTTTATGATCGAGGGTGAATCCATTGCCTGTCTTTTCATCGATTTTTTCGGGACACCGGTTAGCGTCAAAATGAAAAAAGAAAAGGGCAGGAAGATAGATATAATACCCTGCTTTATCCGCCCATATCTCGCTTTCCCAGTTGAAACGTCCTTTCCAATGATGGATTTTTAAAGAAAAATTTATGGAAACCAGGAAGAGTACCAGGAAGAAGAAGATCTCGAAGATGGATTTTAATTTCCGGTTTTTTAGCATATCATTTTTTTACCGTATAGGCGGAGAGAAAAATTCTATATTCCCATATTTGGCGCGCGTTTCAAACGCGTGACAAGATTTTTTTCCCGAATTCCGATAAATTTAGATCTGTCCCGATTTAATTTCCTCTGAATTAGGTCTAATATTTCTTTTACGTCTCCGCGGCTGCGGTTTTATAAAAAGTTTTTACATTGTAGTCAGTCCCAGGCTGAATCCGGGGTAAAGTTTATAAAAACGATAACAACTGGCATTATTCTTTAGGTTCAAATATCTCAATTATAAAATCGTCCAAATAAAGTGCATCTTTTCCCCTGTACCAGAAATAAACCTGCAGAAGATCGTCCCGGTCTGAAATAACAGGAGTTTCATAATCCAGCGTTACCTTGTTCCATTTGTCCGGAAGAAAGTTTTCGTTTTCAATGTCGAGTGTCTGATATTTTACTGCACTGCCCTTGTGACAACAAGTCATTACAAGGCTTGCCAATGCTTCACGTGCAGTTGAGGTGAAATATACGTATCCTGTGGCCCGGATCCAAACCGATCCCTGGTTCGTCAGATCTTTGAATTTTATCCAGATTCCCGGTGAGAAATGAAATCCGGGGGTCAGTTTCAATGAGTATTTTCCAGTTCTTGCAAATTCCGTCGTTTGATATCCGGAAAAGTCCTGGTCACCCTGTTCAAAGTCATAGTAAGCGAGTATCCTTTTGAAATAATCGTTTTCATAATTCCATCCTTCCTTTCCGGGAATTACGACTGGATGAAGGTGTTTTTTGTCTACCTCATCTACATGTGTCTTACCGAAAATCACCCGGTAATAAGCTCTGTTCATCATTGAAGGATCGATGATAAAATTCATGTACTGCCAGGTTTGAAAAAGGTTCAGAGTCAGGAAGAAAAGGAAAACACCGGCAAGAAGGATCTTTACATACAATTTACGTTGTCCGAGCCACAGTATAAAATAGCCAAAAGGTAAAGCCATGAAGGCATAAGATTCCATGAATGTCCTTTGACCCAGGCTGCCACCGTACCACCAGGTAGGCCAACTCGCAATGATCAGCAGGTTGACAACAAAAAACAGGAAGAGGGCAAGGAATATGGAACGATTTTTTTTCCATGTGAAATAGAAACCGGTGATCATAAAAATTGCCATCGGTGTATAGACCAGCCAGCCTTTTTTGAAAGAGAAAAGGACATGCAGCAGATAGGGCGCAATGAATCTTAGTTTTTCACCCGGTTCATAACTGTAATAAATAAATGATCCTGCGTGGATCTTCCAGTACAGCATCTGGATGAACAAAACAAGAACCACACATACGATGCAAATAATCAGCTGCTTATATTTTTCACATAACAGGTTCCATTTAGCTTTAAAAGATTCTTTGTCGTGAATTCCCCAGAATAGAGGAATAAGGAAACAAATGGCATCGGTAAACCTCACCAGGATTGTTATTCCTATTGTTAACCCGAGGAAAATTGCGAACTTCCATTTCTGGTTTTCGTGCCATTTTATGGTCAACCACAGAATCAGCGAATACAAGGTAAAGAGATAATTATGGGGCATTGCTCCATCGTAAGCTGTCAATTCAAAATAATTGGTGCCAAGGACGATCAGGACGAGAATGATAGCTGAAATGGAATCATTGAAGAACTTCAGGAGGACCTTTCTCAAAATCAAAATTCCTATGATGGAATAAACAAGGCCTCCTATAGCAATGGATACCTGGTAAGGAAGGGTAAACCCGTTGGGCGAATATCCCAGCATAACAGCGAAAAGATGACCAATGAAAAAGAAAGGCAGATAAAGTATTGCCATTCCAACAGGATATTTCATCACATAATCTCCCGTTGGGCCCAAATATGCCTGGTAAAACCCGATTGTCGGATGATAGGTGACAAGGAGTTCCTTTACCCAGACAAAGTTGTTGAGTCCGGGATCATGATGGATGAAATAAGCGGGCAGGTAGAGGTAATATCCGAAAACATCCCACGAAAGGATGGAAAGAAAATCATGTGTTTCCCATCTGGGGAGAAGAAATCGTGAATAAACAAGAATAATGCTCAGGACAATAAAAACGATAAGAGAGATTTTGTTTTTCAAGTGAATGACCCCTAACCCCAGCCCTTCCCCCAAAAAGGGGAAGGGAGGACTGTTTTGACTTTTTGACTTTGTGACTTTGTGACTTTGTGACTCTCCTGTATAATTATTTTAAATATCTGCGATAAAAAATATTATACTTTATCAAGCAATAAACTGCACGGAATGCATCCTTCAACCTTATTTTTTTCCCTTCTTCATATGTTCTGCCGTAATAGGAGATGCCAACTTCATAAATCCTGATCCCTTTAAATCTTGCTATTTTTGAAGTAACTTCCGGTTCAAAGCCAAATCGTTTTTCCCTGAAATATATTTTTTTTATGAACTCCGACCTGAACAACTTATAGCAGGTTTCCATATCGCTCAGGTTGAGGTTGTTGAAAATGTTGGAAATAAAAGTGAGGAGCCTGTTCCCAATGGAATGCCAGAAAAACAGGATACGGTGCGGATTTCCACCCATGAACCGTGATCCGTAAACAACATCGGCAAAACCATCCAGAACCGGTTTTAACAAAATATTGAATTCATCCGGGTCATATTCAAGATCCGCATCCTGGACAATAATGAAATCCCCCGTTGCCAGTTCGATCCCTTTATGAAGAGCGGCTCCTTTCCCCTGGTTGACAGGTTGATTAAAAAGCTTCATATCAACCTGGGTATGATTTTTCATGTATTCTTCTACGACTTTATCCGTACCATCAGTACTGCAGTCATTCACGACAATAATCTCTTTCCGGATACCACCGATCAGGTTAACGGCAAGGACTTTATCAAGGATTAAATGGATTGTCGGGGCTTCATTATAGGCAGGAACAAGAATACTAAGGGTTAAGTGGCTCATGAGATAATAGATATTACAGCAAAAATAAATAAATTATTACAGGTTACCTTATTCGTAAAAATAGACCCTTTTCACCCGCCGGGATATATTGGTCAGAATTTCATAAGGAATTGTTCCAAGGTCACGTGCCAGCCTGTCCAGGAGATATTCATCGCCAAAAACAATGACTTCATCTCCTTCATTCACTGTTATGCTGTTCGGACCGGTAACGATGTCAGTAATATCGATCATGCAAGTATCCATGCTTATATTCCCGATAACAGGAGCTGTCCGCCCGTTGATGAAAAGCTTACCTATGCCATTGCTAAGCCTGCGGTTCAGACCATCCGCATACCCTATCGGAACGATTGCAATAACGGAATCTCTTTTTGCCACTCCACTCCTGCCGTACCCGATCGTGTCATTTGTTTTTACCTCCTTAATCTGGGAAATTACCGATTTCAGGGTACTGACGTTCTTCAGTTTTTTTTGTTCATCTTCATTAAATCCAACGCCATACAATCCTATTCCCAGCCGGACCATGTCCATTTGTGCATCCGAGAAACGGGTTATACCTGCAGAATTAAGAATATGTTTTAAAAAAGGATCCGGAAGTTTGCTTGCTATTTTCCCGGTCATCTCCCGGAATTGCGCGATCTGAAACCGGGTGAATGGATCCTGGCCGGGATCTTCGCTGGCTGCAAGATGCGAAAAGACGGATTGAACGTGAATCTTCGGGTTTCCTTTAATCCGACTGATCAGGCCGTCAATATCTTGTTTTTCAAAACCCAGGCGGTGCATCCCGGTATCGAGTTTGATATGGATTTTTATGGCGTTCTTATGGAGAGCATTATAATTACCTACCGCATCCTCCAGTAATTGAAGGCTCCTGAAGTTGTAAACTTCGGGTTCCAGGTGATATTCAAATAAAAGATCAAAGCTTTGTTTTTCCGGGTTCATCACCATCACCGGCAGGGTGATCCCTGCTTTGCGAAGTTCCACACCCTCATCGGTGTAGGCAACGGCCAGCCAATCCGCCCGGTGGAACTGAAGCAGGTTTGCAATTTCAAAACTCCCGCTCCCGTATGAAAAGGCCTTGACCATCACCATCGTCTTGGTCCCGGGGTTAAGTTTCGAACGGTAATAATTGAGGTTGTGAACAACAGCATCGAGGTTTATTTCCAACACCGTTTCATGAACCTTCAACTCAAGGACATTACTGATCTTTTCAAACTCAAACACCCGCGCACCTTTCAGAAGAACGGTCTCATCATGGAATGCAGAAACAGGGAAACGGGAAAGGAATTCATCCGTAGTTTCAAAAAATAGTTTCTCCAGGTTAAACCTACCGGCTTGCGCGCTGATGTCTTTGCCAATACCAATTACTCTTGAAATACCCGTTCCTGAAATGATTCCCGCAATTTCAGTGTATAATTCATCGACGTTTTTTCCGCTTTGAAGGATATCGGATAATATCAGAGTTTTCCGGTCATGCTGTTTCTGCTGATTCAGAAAATCAATGGCGATACTGAGCGAGTTGATATCGGAATTATAGCTGTCATTGATGACCGAACAATGGTTGATCCCTTCCTTCAGTTCCAGTCGCATGGCGATGGGGGCTAACTCAGCCATGCGTTCCCTGATAACTCTCCTGTCATATTGAAGAACAAGCATCAGCGCCCAGCAATGGATCGCATTTTCAATGGAAGCATGATCGGTGAACGGAATGGTAATGGAACCGGGTTCATCCCTGTAAATGCCATTGATCACCGTATGACCGGTGTGACTGTCAACTCCGGTAATATGAAGATCAGCCGGGGATGTCCTGCCCCATGTAAATGTTTTGCCGTTCCGGAATTCTTTAGAATCGGTCACGATCTTATGTATCTCCGGATGATCTTTACAATAAATAAGAATGTCGGAATTTCTGAAAAGGATCAGTTTTTCCTTGACTTTCCCGGCAAGACTTCTGAAGTTCTCATTATGTGCCTGGCCGATGTTTGTGAATATCCCGATGGAAGGACGGATAATGGCTTCGAGTTTGCTCATTTCCCCGGGTTCGGAAATGCCGGCTTCAATTATTGCGATTTCATTTTCCGGCTCAATTTTAAGGACCGAAAGCGGAACTCCGATCTGGGAATTAAAACTTTTCGGGCTCCGGATTATGTTTTTATCAAAGCTCATCAGTTGGAATAACCATTCTTTCACGATGGTTTTTCCATTACTCCCGGTGATCCCGATCACCGGGATGTTGAATTGTGAGCGGTGCCAGGCGCTAAGTTGCTGCAGGGTGGCAAGGGTGTCGTTTACGATGACAAAACCTGCTTCAGGCCATTCCTTATAGGTTCGTGAAGGGTGGAGGTGAGATGTTACCGGCTTTGAAACAAGAAAGCATCTGACTCCTTTATCATACAGTTCCTGAATATAGTTATGCCCGTCATTCCTTTTGGAAACCAGCGCTATGAATAAACATTCTTCCGGGTTGATCAGTTTCCTGCTATCAATAAGAAACTCCCCGATAATGGCATTCTCCTGGTTGGATGCAAGGAGTTTCCCTTTTGTGATCGCCGCAACTGAAGCTAATGTATAGGGAAAATCCATCATTTTAATAAGATGCATGAGGAAAAAGGGGAAATCTATTTATTCGACCACCGGGGGTTCAGATTCCTTTACGACCGGTTTTAACGGATTTGAAAACAATTCATCGTAAGCAATACGATTATTAAAAATGTCGCAGGCAAGATATACAGCGTTTCGAAATGATTCGGGATTGGCTTCATTCTTACCTGCAATGTCATAGGCTGTTCCATGCGCTGGTGATGTCCTGATGACAGGAAGACCCGCAGTGAAATTCACACCGTCCTCAAAAGAAAGAACTTTAAAAGGAATCATGCCCTGGTCATGGTACATTGCCAGGATCCCGTCAAACTGATTAAAAGTTGAAGAACCGAAGAAACCATCGGCAGGATAAGGTCCGAATACGAGTATGTTCTGGTTATATGCTTTTTCAATTGCAGGCTGTATGATCGTTGCTTCCTCGTTGCCAATCAGTCCGTTATCGCTGGCATGAGGATTGAGCGACAGGATAGCTATCCTCGGATTTACCACCCCAAAATCACGCATTAATGAGTGATTTAATATCCTGATCTTACGGATGATGAGATCTTCAGAAAGGGATTCGGAAACTTTATTCAAGGGAATATGTCCCGTGATCACACCTATACGAACTGTCTGGTTGACCATGAGCATAAGGTAATCATCCGTATTCGACTTCTTAGCCAGGTATTCGGTATGACCGGGAAAATGAAAATCGGCAGATTGAATATTTTTCTTGTTTATCGGTGCGGTGACGAGGACATCAATATTATGCTTCATCAGGTCATCCATTGCCATTTCCAATGAAAGGTAAGCTTGTTCCCCGGCAATTTCAGTCGATTTCCCGAGATCGATCTTGACCTCTTCTTCGTGGATATTGATGATATTTGGCCGGCGTGGATGGGCCAAATCGGTCTTTTTGATGAGATTGAAATTAAACTCATTGATATTGAGTGTCTTCCTGTGATAAGAGGCCACTTTTGATGAACCATAAACAATAACGGTATTGGTTTCGAGCAGGCGTTGATCCTGTAGGGTTTTTATGATGATCTCATACCCGATCCCGTTGATGTCACCATGAGTGATGCCAATGCGGATTCTGTGTTCTTTCTCCGGAATCTGATTCATAGTCGGGACTTTTTGCAAATTTAGTTTATTCTGGTATTGGATCGTTAGGGTAATTCATGGTTATTCATGGTTATTCATGGTTATTCATGGTAATTCATAGTTATTCGTAGTTATTTATTGTTATTCAAGTTAATTATGGTTATTATAGTTATTCATTGTTAGTTGTTAGTTATTCATTGTTAGTTGTTAGTTATTCATTGTTAGTTGTTAGTTATTCATTGTTAGTTGTTAGTTATTCATTGTCTTATGCCTGATAAAATTGAATAACAACCTGACGCCTACTCCTGTTCCGCCTTTACCGCGATAGGAATCGGGTTTTTCGAGGAAAGCAGGCCCTGCGATATCCAGGTGGATATAAGGAAAATCCGTGAATTTCTCCAGGAACTTACCAGCGGTGATGGCACCACCTTCAGCGGGACCGACATTTTTAAGATCGGCCAGGTCAGACTTTATCAATTCCCCATATTCATCCCAATTGGGAAATTCCACAAGCCGCTCATAAACTTCCCAACCTGATATTTTCAGTAATCCGAGCTCCTTTTCGGCGTTTGACTGCATGGCAACAATACCATATTTCCCGACTGCACGTACTGCCGAGCCAGTCAGGGTTGCAAGGTCAATCACGAGCCCGGGATTGTATTTCTTTGCATAGGCCAGGGCATCCGCCAGGATCAGTCTGCCTTCAGCATCCGTGTTCAGCACTTCCACCGTCATTTTGTTGTGCATTGTGATAATATCACCCGGAACGATTGCCTTGTCGCCCGGCCTGTTATCAGTTGCCGGCATCAAGCCTACTATATGGACCGGCAACCGTGCTTTTGCAATGGCATAAACAGCCATTGCCACGGCAGCAGCTCCTGACATATCATCTTTCATCGTGCTCATTGAATCTCCGGGTTTCAGGTTCATTCCCCCGCTGTCAAATACAACACCTTTCCCGACAAAAACATAGGGGTTTTTGTTCACCCGTTTAGCCGGCTTCCATTCCATAATGGTAAAGGTGGGCGGATCCAGGCTGCCTTTATTGACTGCAAGTAACCCGCCCATTTGTAACGCTTCGAGTTTTTTCTTATTAAATACTTCCACCTTTGCCCCGCATTCTTTAGCAATTTTTTCGACTTCACGGGAAAAAACAGGCGCCGTCAAATAGGAATTCGGCTCATTGATCAGGGTACGGCAACGGAAAACAGCATCTGTAAGAATGGATAGATGATCAATGTCGGAGGACGTTATATTCTTTGAAAATATCCTGATCTTTTTCAGATCATTTTCTTTTTCCTTATCCGTCTTATATTTCCGGAAGCGGTAACTTCCAAGGGCCAACCCTTCTGTAAAAGCCAGTAATTCCCCGGAACTGCTAATCTCATCAGAAAGCACGACCTCTTCTATTTTCTGATCATCCAGAACGACCCCAAAAGTATCGCCTGCATTCCGGCAATTTTCCAGCCGTTTAAACTCATTTTTCTCTTCTTTCATAAACCGGACGAACAGATGGTAATCCAGCCGGTTGAAAGTAAAAAATTCTTTCTTGAATTTTTTTTTCATTGCAGAGATCCATGCAAGTTCGGCTTTAGAAAAGAAACCTTCCGGAACGTGTCCTCTATCATCTGTCAAAAACAAAATATTTTGTTTTTCCGGGATCTTCTTTATTTCGGAAATTATAGGAGCCATAATTTTCGTATTTTTGGGGAGTAAGATGTGCAAAGGTAAGAAAATCTAAGGGGTTCATTATAAAATGAATATTGATCAGCTGGTAAAAAAAGCGTTACGGTTGGAATTTCTTTCTGTTGCACAGGGACTGACCTTGTACGAAAGCCTTCCTCTTCCGGTTTTGATGTCTATAGGATTTGAATTAAGGAAACTTCATAATCCGGACATGAAAGTGACATGGATCATCGATCGGAACGTGAACATCACCAATGGCTGCATTTCCGGTTGCAAATTCTGTAATTTCTACAGACCTCTTAAACACGACAAGGTCTATATTGCCACCATTGAAGAATATGCGGAGAAAATCGAAGAACTAAAATGCCTGGGCGGGAACCAGTTATTGTTGCAGGGAGGGCTTCATCCGAACCTGAAGTTGAGTTATTATACGGGTCTTTTCAAGCAGTTAAAGCAGCTTTTTCCTGATCTGAAGCTTCATGCACTCGGACCGCCGGAAATAGTCCATCTGGCAAAAATGGAGTCGATGAGTTTTTCAGATGTGTTGAAAAAGCTTATTCATGCCGGGCTTGACAGCCTTCCGGGCGCGGGAGCTGAAATTCTGTCCGACCGGGTGAGAAAGAAGCTTTCACCTGTTAAATGCACAACAACAGAATGGCTGGATGTTATGAGAGCCGCGCATGTCTTAAGGCTGACAACCTCCGCAACCATGATGTTTGGGCATATCGAGACACTCAAAGAACGGCTCGAACATATGGTTGCCATCCGGTCAGTACAGGATAAGAAGCCGGCTGCTGCAAAAGGATTCATATCATTCATTCCATGGCCCTTCCAGGATAAAAATACGGTCCTGCAAAAAAAATATGGGATCCGGAACAATGTGACCCCGGAAGAATATATCCGTATGATCGCGATCAGCAGGATCATGCTGCCGAATATCCGGAATATACAGGCATCCTGGTTAACTGTGGGGAAAGAAACCGCCCAAATGTGCCTCCATGCCGGCGCCAATGATTTCGGTTCCATCATGATCGAAGAGAATGTGGTATCCGTTGCCGGAGCGACCCATCATTTCGATGCCAATGGAATGCAGCAGGCTATCATCGAAACAGGATTTGAACCACGACTCCGGGACCAGGAGTTTCTGTACAGGTGAGTAATGCAGGAATGCAGGACTTCAATTAAGCATTTTGTCAGCTTGCGCGCGTCTGTCTTCGGCAGATAAACTTGTAGCGCGTGCAGAATCTATTTCCAGGTTCCCATATTTGGCGCGCGTCTCTGACGCGTGACAACATTTTTTTACCGGATTTTCACACACATAATCTCAGCTTGTCCAAGCTTGTAGCGCCCGCGGAATCTATTTCCAGGTTCACACCTTTTGCAAGAGGTTAATCAATAGTAGATCCAATTATCTTACATTTATCCTTCGTTTATCCTTCGTTTATCCTACGTTTATTATACGTTAGTAATTCATCTGAAACCCAATACAGATATACTATAACCCTGGCATCAGCCCATGACTCCTTCATTTCTTTTTAATTATGCCTACCTGCCGATAGGCAGGAAATATTGGGTTGAATTAAGTATTATGAATTGAAAAGAGCTGCTTTCCTTTATCATAATTGAGTCCCCTCCGAAAAAGTTCTTTCACCGACAAGACACGAAGACATTAAAATATAAATTATTGATTTTGCGTTCTTTACGCCTGAGCAACTTTACGGTAAATTTAAGAAAATGACTTTTCGGAGTAGGCTCATAATTCATCTTTTAAACTCAAAGTTCATAATCTAAATGAGTTGAGTTCATAATAAATTTCCTTATATTTGTCAGTCTGGAACAATACATTTGAATTTCATGAATAATTGAGATGATACGCCGCATTTTATTCTTGTTATTATCCCTCTCAAATGTTGCAGTTTGCTTATCCGGACCAACGAATCATCCTTCCCTTAAATCTTCGACCACCTCAGCTTTCATCGAAAACAAAGGCCAGATCATTGATCTGAACTTTAATCCAAATCCAGGTGTTCTTTATCTCTTGAATACTCCCGGGATGAATGTGCAGCTAAGAAAGGGTGGGTTTAGCTATGATTTATATCGAATATCGAATATCGATCAACGAATTTCGAAGTCAGAAATTGACACAACTCACCCTCTCACGAGTTCACCAGTTCACCAGTTTAATCCGGCATCTGGCATCCGGCATCCGGCATCTGACATCGAGCACCGAGCATCAAGTATCGAGTACCACAGGATTGACTTCGACCTTCTGAATGCCAACCCTAATCCTGTTATTGAAACTTCAGATCCTTCACCCGATTACTTCAACTATTTCATTGCATCTGCTCCTTCTGAGGGAATTAAGAATGTCAGGCAATACAAGAATATTACCTACAAGAACATCTATCCTGGTATCGATCTTGAATTTTTTACAAATAATGAACATGGGTACAAGTACAATTTTGTGATTCGTCCGGGAGCCAATATCAATGATATACGATTAAGGATTGACGGGCCGGAACATATTTTATTAAACCAGGACACCCTGAAATTCGGGACAAGATTTGGTTATGTTGAAGAATTGATCCCGGAAAGCTATTATATCGTCAATGATTCAAGAGTTGATATCCGTACGCGATTTAAAAGGATAAATGATGATGTTTATGGTTTTTCATCCGATAAAATTAATCCGGAAAACTCAATTCTGATCATTGATCCCACATCAATAAGGCTTTGGGGGACCTATTATGGCGGTAATGATTGGGATGCTATGGCACAATGTTCAGCAGATAAATCCGGGAATGTTTTTCTGGCAGGAATGGCTTGGTCACCCAATAATATTGCCAGCGCCGGATCATACCAGGCTACATTGGCCGGTTGGAATGATGGCTTCCTGGCAAAGTTCGATGCAGCCGGACAGCGTCAGTGGGGAACTTACTTTGGAGGTACATTAGGGGAAGCATTATTTTCATGCAATGTTGATAAAAGCGGAAATATTTATGTTTCGGGAGATACCCAGTCAACATCCGGAATTGCTTCCCCCGGAGCACATCAGACAGTGTTTGGCGGAGGTCAGAATGATTGTTATATTGAAAAGTTCAGCCAGGCCGGTGACAGGCTCTGGGGAACTTATTATGGTGGGGCTGCCAATGATCGTGCGGGAGTTGTTACTGTCGATAAGAATGGGAATGTATTTCTTACGGGACAGACCTCTTCCGATACAGGTATTGCCACCCCCGGATCCTATCAACCAAATCGAAACGCTTACGGAGATGCATTTCTTGCAAAATTTGACAGCAATGGCGTCAGGCAATGGGGTACTTATTATGGTGGTGAATTGGATGACGATGGTGAAGCCTGTACAACTGATCGTTCAGGAAATGTGTACCTGGCCGGTGAAACTTCATCGCTCACAAATATTGCAAGTCCCGGAGCATATCAGACAACCTATGGAGGAGATCCCTCAGATGCTTTTTTAGTAAAATTTACAACCGGGGGTCAAAGAATATGGGCAACATATTACGGGGGTTCAAATGAAGATGTGGGTTTCGGATGTACCGCCGACATTACGGGACACGTATGTCTGGTTGGTGACACTAAATCTCCAAACGGAATAGCAAGCACCGGATGTTTTCAACCTGTCTATGGAGGAGGACTTTACGACGGATTTATTGTAAAATTCGACAGCCTGGGTCAAAGGCTATGGGGTACCTATTACGGCGGTACCGCTGAAGACGAGGCTTATGGTTGTGCAATCGGATGGAATGGTGATATTTTCTTTTGCGGACAGACTGCTTCACTTACTAATATATCAACCCCGGATTCTTATCAACCGGCTTATGCAGGAGGTGATTTTGATGCATTCCTGGTCAAATTCAATGCGGCCGGACAACGTCAATGGGGCACCTATTATGGAGGCGGTGGTTATGACTGGTTCAATAATTGTAAGTATGTTCCGGATGATACGCTCTACCTGCCCGGAATTACAAATTCGTTAAATAACATTTCAAGCCAGGGATCATGGCAACGTGTTGAAGGAGGTAACTTTGATGATATGCTGATAAAGTTTATCGAATGCTGGCCTATTGATACTGCCGGACCAATTGCAGGGCCCATCAATGTATGTAAACTTTCAACCGGCGTGAATTTTTCAATTCCATCCCTTGCCCATGCCGTGAATTATGTCTGGACATTACCACCGGGTATTACAATTTCAAGCGGGGCAGGAACCGCCGGCATTATTACGGATATAAGCATTTCTGCCAGTTCAGGAACGATCTGGGTAAAAGGCTTGAATAAGTGTGGTGATCCCGGAGATTCGGCTTTTCTTTTTGTTATAGTTCACCAACGCCCTGTACCTGTTATTTCGGGGAATGATACAACATGTACCGGGTCCGGTAAAGTTTATTCAACAGCACCCGGAAAAACAAATTACCAGTGGAGTATTTCTTCCGGAGGAGTGATAACTGCAGGAGGAGATACAACTGATAATTCTGTAACAGTTACCTGGAATAGTACAGGTTTGCAGACAATTCAGGTGAATTACACGGATACCAATGGATGTGCAGCATTGACGCCGGCACATTTCAACGTTTTTGTCAAATTGGGGACTTCTGTCAGCGTCAGTATTAATGCTTCTGCAAATAATATCTGTGCTGGCACCCAGGTTAATTTCACTGCAATACCTGTTAATGGTGGAAACAGCCCTCAATACCAATGGAAGGTTAATGGAGTTAATGCGGGATCCAACAATTCCACTTATTCCTACATGCCGGTAAATGGAGATGTGGTAATTTGTATTCTTACATCGAATGCCGATTGTGCCAGCGGAAATCCTGCCACTTCCAATGCTGTGACAATGATCGTCAATCCGAATCTGCCGGTAAACGTTTCCATCAGTGCCTCTGCAAATCCCGTTTGTACGGGAATGTCCGTGACATTCCTCGCCAATTCAATCAACGGAGGAACAAATCCCGTCTATCAATGGAAAGTTAATGGAGTTAACGTTGGAACCAATTCCGCAACATACAGTTACAACCCTGTAACAGGGGATCATGTATCCTGCATGGTAACATCTGATGCGATCTGTCCGGTCGGAAACCCTGCAACCTCGAATCAGATCACTATGACCGTCAACCCGAATCTTCCCGTTAGTATAAATATTACCGCATCTGCAAACCCAGTTTGTTCCGGCATTGCAGTAACTTATACTGCCACTCCTACGAATGGCGGATCTTCCCCGATATACCAGTGGAAAGTCAATAGTGTTAATACCGGGACAAATTCATCCACGTACACGTACAATCCGGCATCCGGCGATCTGGTATCCTGCATTCTCACATCAAACATTGCCTGCCCCATTGGAAACCCGGCAACATCCAACATCATCACCATGAATGTTGCAACTTCCCCGATCGTCACATTTACACTTTGTAATGATTCAATCAACACCATCAATGCACAACCTTTCAAATTAAAAGGTGGAATCCCATTAGGTGGAACCTATTCAGGTGCCGGCGTCACCAACGGAATCTTTTATCCTGCAATTGATGGTGTTGGTAATCATCAAATAACATACACCTATACCAATGCGGCACTCTGCTCTGCAAATGCATTCGTAACAATCGTTACAGTCGGGACAGTCGTGACAAATTGTGGGCAAACATTAACAGACATACGAGATGGAAAAACATATCCTACGGTGCAAATCGGATCCCAATGCTGGATGGCGGCCAACCTTAATTACGGCACAATGATCCCTGGAAACACCAGTCAAAGGGACAATTGTGTTCCCGAAAAATACTGTTATAATGACCTGACTGCGAACTGCGGACTGCTGACAACCGACTATCAATGGGACGAACTCATGCAATACGACGAAACCATCTCCAACCAGGGTCTTTGCCCACCAGGATGGCACGTTCCTTCAGAAGCTGATTGGAATACGTTATTTGCAAATTACATTAACAATGCCTTTGCAGCCAGTCCTTTGAAATATTCAGGATTTTCAGGTTTTACTGCTCTTCTTCCCGGTATCCGGCACCTGAATAAGACTTGGGACTGGTCTGGCTTTGCAACCTTCTTCTGGAGTTCTACTCCACATGGTGTAAACAAAGCATGGAGTCATGGGATGAATGGGACAGACCCATCCGTGTCTTTATATCCTGCATTCAGGAGTAATGCTTTCTCAGTTAGATGTCTTAAAGATTGAATGCAGGAATGCAAAATGCAGGTATTATGAATTACAGAGTATCGCGTTACTCTCTCATAATTCATCTTTCAAACTCATAATCTATAATTAAAAGGAACGCCATAATTACCAAATATCAAAAATTCACGTCTCTGTTTCAGGAAGAAGGTATATTTTCCGGATTTTTTTTCAAATTCCACTTTCCCCGGATATGAAAGACCAGTAAAAGTAAAATCAGCATATAAAGAAGAATGGAGGAAACAGATGAGATCAGCCGGCTATTCGCATAAACAATGGGAATAAATTTCATCACTATTTTATGATTTCCACAGGGTACAACTACCGACTGAATAGCATGATCCGTTTTATAAACGTTTTTGACTGGTTTATCATCTATAAATATCTTCCATCCTTCGGGGAAATAAACCTCTGAAATCACATAAAGAGCTTGCTTATTAGTGTAAATATCAAAAGATGACCGGTCCGGTAAAATAGTTGTCTGGTTGCTGTAACTGCTATCCGGTTTGTCCGTTTTTTCAACAGGAGCTGTTTCCAACAATGCTGTTTTTGAGGGATCAAACGATACGGAATTAATTGTTCTTAACCGCTCGCTGTCATCCGGGATCACTTTGTATTCATTCACAAAATAGCCTGAAGTTAGATGCTCTTTATAGAGATAAACATAATTGTTTCTCTCCCGGTCAACATGCTTTAATTCAAATTTAGGATCAATGATCCCATTGGGCAGGATTACGTATTTGACGTTCAGTATTTTTAAAATATCCCAGTTAATAACACTTTTATCAACGGTATCGGGAAACAGGCAATTAAAGTAAAGATCGTTAACGGAAGGATTCATTTGCAAGTCATAATCCCCGATCGTCCTGATATAATAGGTCAGTAATTCCCTGTTTGGAACCAGGGGATAGATCCTGTAATTTCCCGGATCCTCTTCAAAAAAACCAATCATGGATGTCCGGGCAAAATAGTTTTGTCCGATCTCGTTCTTACTGACCGGTTTTGCATCGTACCGAAAGCGGATACTCCCCACATCAATCGCGATCAGGATCATTACACCTATCATCCACACATTGAATCGTAAAATATTATAAAAATAACAGAGTGTCAATCCTGAAAAGACCAACAGGAAAATAAAATACCGGCCCAGGTCTGAAAAAAACATTTCTTTCCTGATGGATTGGATCTGTGATGAGATATTGGGATCCAATTGCTGTCCTGGCTTAAGGTACATTAGTGAATGCCCTGCGAAAAAGATCAGCAACCCGGCTGCCAGGAAACAACCCATATAAATGACAAACGGTGTTTTGACAAAGCTTACTTTACTATTCTTTACAGTGCTTATGGTTTGTAAGCCAAATGCAGATAATACCGAACAAATAAAAAAGACCAATGACAAACCTGTCGTGGGAGACCTGAAATTTCTGAAGAAAGGTATGTAATCATAGCAAAACATGTAAAATGGTTTGACAGATAACCCGAGCGACCAAATGATTAGCAGCAATCCGAACAGGGATAAGCCCAATACCAGTTTATTTTTATAGTTCAGGAGGGCAAAAAATGCCAGGAACAAGGTTATAACCCCCAAATAAGTATCGTACCCCTCCGAAAAATCCATATTTCCCCAGTATAAGGGAAGTTTTTGATCTTTCAGGGCAGGGAATGAATTCCCTGTATATTTTTCATCTGATGTACCTCCGGATGCTCCTGGTATTATAAATGCCAATAATTCCCTTGGACGAAGCGACCATTTGCGGATCTCTTCAAGATCGACACCAGTAGTATTCGTTACTATTTTATTCTGGTGAAGGTCGATCCCGGGGTTTGCCCGTAACGAATGTTCGCTTAATTTTTTAGCTATAAACAGAGGATAGGCGGCAATCAAATTAACAAAGATCATAGCGCCCATCAGCAGTAATATTTTCTTTATAAAGACACGGTAGCTCTTTTGTTTAATATTACTCCAGAGATAAGGCACACCAATGAACAGGATCAGCAACCCGGTATAAAAGGCGATCTGAAAATGCATAGTCTGGAACTGAAGACTGAAGAAAAGTGCAAAAAGCGCCAGGTGGAGGAGTTTCATTCTATCCAGGAACAGAAGGAATGTCAGGACGATCCAGGGAATATACATCACGGCCTGGAGCTTTGTAGAATGACCAACGAAAACGAGGGTTGTAAAATAGGGGACAAGTATGAAAGCCAGTGATCCTGCAAAGGAAATCAATACAGGGAATTTTAAATATCTCAATAAAAAATAAAGCCCGGCAGCTCCAATAAGGAAGAAAACAAAGGGAATACTCAGGACATCACTGATCTTTTCAAGATAAAAATCCAGGCTGAACATGGATTTGGGAAGGTAAAAAACATTGGGTATTCCTGCCAGAGGGTAAGGATTCCATAAAGCAACCTGTCCGGTACTTTTGTAATATTCATTGATCATATGGGATTTGGAGATGGTTTCAAGAACGTCACCTCCAGGGTAGATATTCCCTTTGAAGACCATCGGACTGAATAATACGAGCAGCAAAAGAATGAACATTAAAATGACAAAGAGATCGTACACGTAAAGAGGAACCGGTTTTTTTTTCTTTAGCTGGATATCCTTTTTTTTAACCTGGTATTGCTTCTCCTTCTTTTTTGTCATATATAATATATTTTAATATACATCATCTAACAATTTCACGACCGTCATTACAGAGCAAATGTAAAAATTTCTTCAGGTCGTAAGTTTTAAAAATAGAGCTTATTCTTCTAAGTAATATCCAATAGCTGTTTTTGGGGGATGCACGCGCCACAGATGCTGTGTGAAAATGATTGTTAATAACTTTTTTATTATAATGTATTGATTGTTAATGTTATGCATATATTTGAATAAAACAATATATGCATTTTATAGAACCTGCAGATAGAAATCAAATCATTTTCATGAACAAATTGGATGATTTGGTTGGTTCAGATAACAGTATCCGGATACTTGACTGCATGATTGATTTCATTATAAAAGAAAATCCCTTAGCATT
>CAIYUC010000084.1 GCA_903929315.1 uncultured Bacteroidales bacterium | reverse complement strand
CCATTTTTTATGGTAGTGTCAATAATGGATCTCAGGATGGCAAAGTTTTCAGCAGCATTATATATTTTGAACTGTCCGGATATTTTTTTTTCACCTTGACATTTCGGATGGCTCTTTCTGAACCATTATTATCAGGAGGAACATCAGGATGATAGAGGAAGGTAAAGACATGGTCGCGATACTTGATTATTCGCTTTTGAAAAGTAATCATCTCTTTGTGTTTTGGCTCCAATAAGATACCAAATCCGTCCAACGAATTCACCGCATAAAAAGAAAGAGCAAATGCTGTAGCATACATTTTTCCTGTAGCGAAATTTTGCAATATTCACAACATCCAGTGTTAGAGCTTTAGTCTTAACATATGTAGTAGAGAATTTTTTTCTTCTTTTACTTTGACAAAAGTACGAATTTAACATGAGAGCAATTTCATAACCAAAGCAAAGAAAAAAGAGAGGTCGCAAAGATAAGGTCAAAGTTATTGAGCCAAAAGAACCAAAGAAACGGGGAAGAAAACCAAAGTCTGTACCCACACCAGTCACAGAACTTCCCAAAAAAAGGAGAGGTAGAAAGCCAAAAATTTATTTACCCACAACCGAACAAGTTGAATCTGCTGTTGCAACGCCAGTAACAAAAAAGGGCACAAAGAAAGCAACACCAAAACCAAAGAAGAAATTCGCAGCCAAGCCCAAGGTTGCTAAGAAAACAGTTATCAAGAAAGCTCCCAAAGTTGCTCCCAGTCCTGAATCTGTACTCACAACAGAAGCAAAACAGACTCCGAAGAAGGAGATCAAGAAGGTTGTCAAGAAAAAGAATCTAAAAAGGAGAGCTTGGAAAGGAAGCGTGAGATTGGCTCCACTCGACAAGCCGTTGCCCAAAAAGGAACCAGTGGCTGAGCCAGTCTCTGAGAATCCTCTTACCGTTGAACCAATCGTTACACCGCCTGAGGAATCAAAGGAATAGCTCAATTAAATACAACAAAAAAGCCCTCTCAATTATTCCAATTTATTTCCTGAAAGCCTTTTGTTTTTAAATAATTATTCAGACGTGTCGTAATGGTTCCTTTTTTGTCGAATTGCGATAACGTTCTAATAAAATCATTGTAAGTGGCATATTTATTCTTGTAAGTGGAATAATACTTTTTAATAAATTTTTCCCATTTAGTATCGCCCAACATTTTCCTCAGTTCATTAACAATCAGCACTCCTTTATAATAAACAACAACTGCTTCTTCCCACGTACTAAATTGTTGAGGGATTTCAAATAATACTTTCTCATTATCATTGTTTACATATTGCTTATAGTAAGATAAAGCAATTTGTAAGCATTTTGTAAGACTATCAGCACCCCAGTATTGCCCGATAAACATGATGTTCAGGTATTCATTAATGGATTCTCTGAGAAACTGAAGCCCTTCCTCTTTCGTTTTATCTTTAAAATGCAGCCGACCAATACCCCACCATTCATGGGCAACTTCATGGGAAGCAGGTTTTAAACATTCCAATAGTCCATTGCTGTAACAATCTGAAATCAGAGGTGTACCAAAAACTTGTAAAGACCCTGTAGCGGAACCAGCCTGATAATCTGGAATTTCTATATAAGAATAGGTGCTATATGGATAATCTCCATTGAAAAAATTGTAAAAATATGCGAATGAAGCACATACGATATTTATAAACTTGTTTTGAATAAGTGTATCTTTTGTGTAGAAATAAAAATTTATGTTTTTATTCTCGGTTGTTTTGGTAATAAACTTTAAAGCATTTGATTCAAATATAAACAGAGGACAAGTGAAATTATATTTATCTGACCACAAATAAGTTTTTCTTCTAATTTTCTCAACCTTACTTATTAAGTCTCCTGTTGAAAGGGTTGTAAAATTATCTGGGACAGAAATTGTTAGAGTATGTGTTGACAGATCATTATACTGTAATGGATACCATTTTTCTGCTCTGGAAAAGGTGTAAATTCCACTTTTTGAACCAGAAACAGAGTCAATGGGAAAGCTATATTCAAATGTAATGGTTTGTTTTTTAGATGTTTTGATCTTTTCAGGTAATATCAGTCTTATAGAATCTTTCCTAAAGAATAGATAATCAAGACTGATTTTGTTTTTTCCTTCTTGAACATATAATGAACTAATTTTAGCAAAATGGGTGAATATTAAATCAATTTTTCCACTATGCAAATTGTCAACTTTCATTTGCAAATTGACATTAAGCGTCTTGGCAGTGTTATCATAATCTGCCCTTATAATATAGTCTGTAATATCAGTATTCAGATTATTGGCATAGAGAACCTGTGATGCCACCAGTAAGGAAAATGTGAGTATGTTTTTAATGGTCATTTCAATTAGTTACCATTAGGATTTCTATGAAAGGAAATATCATTAAAAAGTGACCACCTTATCACATTGCATAACTAACTGGGTCAATTCCTTCATTGTACTCAGTTCAGCCCCCTCGACAAAATTGAGGTCTTTTAAACCACGAGTTTCAGCACAAGAAGTGCAGATTTTGATTTTCCCATTCTTACCAACCACAGCTTTAAGCATACGCTCAATATTGTAATACCCATTGGGTGTATTCTGGTTTGGGATAGCACAACCAACAGCATCAGCCATTAAAAAGATCGTGACTTCTGAGTCTTCGTAATCCTTGCCAATCTGGATTGCCAAACGAAGGGCATTATAGGCTTTCTCGGTTCCATAAGGTGCATCATTAATAATGATTAGTGCTTTCATGGGTATAACCAATTAAAATGTTAGAAGTTTATCACTCCGCCTGATGATCTCGTAAAGATCGCTCAATGAGGAAATGGGACAGGCTTTTGATTCCTTTAGGTTTCTACTGTTCATGCAAGTTCCACAGGCAAAGATTTTACCGCCATTATCCAGAAAATCATTGAGTTTATCTGTAACATCATAGTCTTTTGTTGAAAGGCTCTTGATCTCGACTCCCTTTCCCATCAAAAAAACCGAAACAGTATCTTTTTCGGAAAGAGAATAATTAGCAATGCGAAGAGCATTCCAGACGGTTTCTGGATCGTTAGAGTAGATCACAATGCCGAGTTTAATAGGCTTTTGGGGTTCAGCAACTTTCGTTCCGCCACAACCAGTATTGGTTTGAGATTGGGCATTTGGCAATATAAATCCAAGGAACAGGATTAGAATGAGATATCTTTTCATAAAAAATAAATTGAGAGTTGTAGAAGAATAAAAGTTTCATTAAAACAAAGATATTGATTTCAAGGCATCTCGATTAATATCCATTCACCGTATCAAAAATAAAGATTACTAATGAAGTAACAGAGAGAGGTGAGAATTGGTTAATAATCAGAAAACATGTGTATTACATATTATATATGTTTGAATTTTGTTAAGGAAATGGAAGAGAAGTCAATGGCAGCAATCCCGAAGACGGTTCCAGTAATACGGAGACAAAGGGTTCATGTACCCTCAGCTTTATATCGTCCACAATAACCCAACATAAGAGGTTGCATAATTATCGTTTAAAAGGGTATGTCCGACTGAAAAAATAAAATGAAACTTCTCAGTAAAATTGCGTGAACCTCCCAAAGTTATCCCAGCAGCAGAACGACAATCTTTAGAATCTTCTGAATGATAGTAGATTTCAGTTCCTAATGAGATAAATTTTGAGAAATCATATTGTGCTTGCCAGGGGACAGGAGGTACTGTTCCCTGGAGACGTCTGCTGAAATCCTGAGAATTTGTGAAAATAATCTAAATCGGCTATACACAACCCCGATAAATGATCTTATTTCAGCCGGACTTAGCATGAATGATTCCTTACGGGTGAAGGCTGTCTTTGAACTGGCAAAACGACGGCAGGTAGCTGAAATACTGGAAAAACCGAAAATTTCCAGCTCCAGGGACGTTTATAGTCTGTTTCAACACCTCTCTGACCACCCGTATGAGGAATTCTGGATTGTTGTCCTGAATAAGGCAAACAGGGTCACTGACCGGATTTTGATTTCAGAAGGCGGTATAGCAGGTACAGTTGTGGACCCTAAAAAAGTCTTTAAGCTGGCATTGAAAGCCCACGCATGTGCATTGATCCTGATTCACAACCATCCGTCAGGGAACATTCAGCCATCTGAACCTGATATAGCTATCACCAAGAAGATTGTAGAGGCAGGTAAAATGCTTGATATTGCTGTTCTGGATCACATAATCGTTGGATTAGGATATTATAGCTTTGCTGATGAAGGAAAATTATGAATTTAAATGGGTAGTTAGGATATTCTATCCAACGTGATACAAATATCTATTACTCACTCTTTTTTATAACACCTCACCTGTATGGTTATGAGAAAATACTCGAGGTTAAGTGGGAATTAGATGAGCAAAGGGGAATAGGTTTTGTTAAGCCAAAAATTCAACCCAGTTTGTTTGACGAAATGGATAGCCAAACACAGAATGAAGCCAACTACAAGCGATTAGAATACCTCTTAAAGGAGTATCTTAAAACCCCAAGAACTAACAAGGAAGTGTATTCATATTTCCTACATCACGAATTTCTTCCAAAACATGCTATTAACATTTTCAATGACTGGCAACAAAATTGTGCTAATTTTGAAGTCTTGCTTATTGACAATAGTAAACCTGCAAGGAAAGGGAGTTTCTATGTCAGGTGGGAGTATTGTAAACCACAGATTCCCGACAAAGTCAAATTATTTCTTAGGCATTGAAATATGAACCAAACAACTATAGAATGGACAGAGGTGACCTGGAATTCCACTACTGGATGTACTAAAGTGTCCGAAGGTTGCTTAAACTGCTATGCTGAAAGGATGTCAAAGCGGTTAATGGCAATGGGAGTCTGGAAATATCGAAATGGTTTTCAATTGACTACACATGAAGAGGTAATAAATGACCCCATGCAATGGAATAAGCCCAAAAAAATTTTTGTGAATTCAATGAGTGACCTATTTCACGAGGATGTGCCTCTTGAGTACATTCAGAGAGTCTTTCAGGTCATGAAAAGTTGCCCTCAGCATGTTTTTCAACTCCTGACCAAACGTTCTGATGTGCTCCTGCAATATGCCTCATCTCTAACATGGACTCCAAATATATGGATGGGGGTAACCGTTGAAAGCACGAAAGTGCAACATCGTATTAATGATCTATTGCTCATACCCTCAAAAGTGAAGTTCCTTTCCCTTGAACCACTTCTCACACCTCTATTCGATCTTAACCTCACTGGAATAGATTGGGTAATAGTTGGGGGTGAAAGTGGGCCTGGCGCCCGCTCAATTAAGGCTGAATGGGTATTAGATATAAAAGCACAGTGTGAAACTTCTCAAACCCCTTTCTTCTTTAAACAATGGGGTGGTACTCACAAGAAAGTAAATGGGAGCCTTATAGAGGGGAGACACTATCATGAAACACCAGTGAATACAACGCATTTAGAATTGCTGACAGCCGAAGTTCTAATATGATACTTGCGTTTTGTTGTACTTATGTTGTACCATAAAATAAAAAACCGTTGTAAGTACTTGTTATACAATGGTATATTTCTTAAATTGTAGCCCCACCAGGAGTCGAACCTGAATTTAAAGTTTAGGAAACTTCCGTTCTATCCATTGAACTATGGGGCCATTTTAAATTACGAATTACGAATGACGAATGAGGAATAATGCATAATCCATATCGGATTTCGGAATTCGTACCTTAATTATGGTGAGCAAAGATAGGAATTTTTAAAAACTTATCTGCCTGTTTACGCTGAATTGAGAGATCGCTCTTATCTTTGCCCTTTAGCTTATTCGCTATCAATAAATAATAATTCATACCATGATCATCAAAGACCTTCAATCCTGCACGGAATTCATCGCAGGGGACCATACCATTCTGCGGGAATTGCTGCATCCCGGCAAGGAAAAACTGGAAATTCGCTACAGCCTTGCCTTCGCCATTGTCAAACGGGGAAAGACTTCATTTCCACATAAATTAAAGACATCGGAAGTTTATTTCATCCTCGATGGTGAGGGGATCATGCACATCGGAGAAGAGACGGCGCAGGTGATCCCGGGTAATGCAATTTATATTCCTCCTGACACCAAACAGTTCATTCATAATCCGGGAAGAACAGATCTTAAGTTCATTTGCATTGTGGATCCTGCATGGAAGGAAGAGGATGAATTTGTGTATCCAACACACTTCCGCACTGACCTGTGAACCGGATAGCCCCCGCAAGCGGGAATGAGCAATGATGGAACAGGTGTCACCAAATCACGACTTTCCTGTAGATGTTCCCATCGTGGCCGGTGATCTCAACCAAATATGCCCCCGGCAGGATATTTTTCAAATCCAGCGTTATTTCCTGTTTCCCGCTGATGAATGACCTGACCGGCCTTCCCTGAAGATCCAATATCCTTACCTCCGATGTTGTCATCGTACCTGCCGGCAACCGGAGGTTTATCTTATCATGTGCCGGGTTCGGATACAACCTGATCTCTCGCGGGTCATCCGATTGACGGAGTCCTGCAAAACTGATCACCACATGGGCAACTTCACTCATCTGCTCATTGCACATATTGGATACTTTGCATTTGTATGGAATTAATGTGTCCTCCATCTGTACTGAGAGAATAGTATATATGCTGTCGATTGCCCCGGAAATAGCAGTAGTGTCTTTATACCATTGATAGCTGACCGGCTTTGACCCGGACACCGAGACATCAAAGCGGGCTGAATCGTTGAGGTGAACCAGTTGATTTGCGGGCTGTTTTGTGATCGACACCCATGCATTGACTTTCAGCAGCGCTTCGGCCGTATAAACCGTATATTTGTTGTTCCCGATCTTGCATCTCAGCGGATATACCCCATCCATTCCACCGGAATGAAAAAGCCGTAAAATATTGGAATGCGACCCAATAAAATCAAATCCTTCAGTGATATCCTGCCATTTATTCCCTGTCCTGATCTGCCATTGTAAGTTAATTGAATCACCGGTTATGCTGAAAGCAAACACAGCAGAATCCTCCTGACAGATCTCCATGCTTTGCGGTTGCAGAAGTAAATAAATGGCGTCAGGATCACAACCCTGTTCCGAACATCCATAACGGTCGGTCTTTATGATCCAGGGACGATTGTAAGAAGATGAATTTTCCCATAGGAAACCGATGGTCAACAACCCATCATCGGAAGTTGGAATGGATGAATAGAACCCCCAGGAAGGCGGGGGCCCGGAGGCTTTTGTCCGGGGAAATGCGGGTGGTGTGAATTCTTTATAAAACAATTCATTCGCCGAATCCGTATAATTAAAGATCCAGGCGACAGTATCGTAATAGTTACCATACAATGCAAAGCCACAACCCAGCCAGGTACTATCAGCCAGCCGGACATTTCCTGCAGCAGAAAACCGGTGGTTGCAGGGTCCCGTTTTTTTTGTCCATAGCGTGACACCGGTATTATCTCCCTTAAAAATGACAAAAGGTTTGTGCATGAGATCCTGGTTGTTTTCTACGGTTGAAAAGCCAAAATAGCTGGAATCATTTGTTGATAATGCCATGACGGCGTCTTCATACTCCGAACCATAGGTTATATCGCTCCATAATACCGCCCCGGCAGAATCCAGGCGGGATATATATCCGTATCCGCCACTGTAGAGCTGGCAATGATATCCGACCAGGAAACCATTATCAGGCAGGGGAAATATGGAATTCTGGGAAGTAAAATATCCATAGTCACATTGAACGGTTGTTGTCCAGAGTATCCTGCCTGTACTGTCAGTTTTAAATACGGAACTTCCCCCCCCGCCAATGTCCCCAAAGATACCGTATCCATTATCCTGTGCCTGTACCATCCCGAGAACAATGGAAGGATTTTCATCCATTGCAGAATCGTGAACTAACATTGTTCCGATTGAATCCCCATCCGTTGTAAGCTTCATTAACCGGATTTTCTGAAATGCATCGTGTGAATTTCTGAAAGTAGTCAGAGGGAGAACAAGGCTGCTATCCCGCCTCCTGACGAAGCTATTAAATGGGGGACATTGAAAGGAATGAGAGGTGTCGCCATAGATCCTTTTCTTCAAAATATTTCCCTGCCGGTCGATTTTGACTACTGCAAGGGCAATATATTCAATGTTAAGGGCCTGATCAATGGTAAAGACATTTCCTGCCAGCAGGTAACCGTCATTCACTTCAATAACCTGGTAAAGATATTCATCTTTCATCGTATCGGAAAAGATGATGGTTTTGTTAAAAGACGGTGTCTGAGCTATTCCTTCAAGGGAAAAGAGGATTAAAAGGAAATAAAGCGCTGTGATTTTCATAAGATGAACGATTTAACTATATGTTATTTTACCATTTTAATTTGTCCTCCCTCATATCTGAATCCCGGCAACATGATAACCTGGGCATCTCCATACTGGTGAAATGTTCCCCGTGCCCCAATCTTATTCCTGTACAAACTTGTATCCGGTACATGATTGATTACAAAGAAATTGAATTCGGCGTTTTTGGCGTAGAACCAGTTCTCGTTTGTAACATGAGGGTAAGGTATCAGGCCATCATGTACAGGATAAACTTTGATCCCTTTTTTTGAGAACATAGTGATCAACTTGGCATCCCAGTAGTTGGCGACTCCGTATTTAAGATGTTCGGCGTCCTTTATCGCATCCAATGATTTTGCGATTTCCGGGGAATAGCTGAAATATCCTTTCAATCCGCCGGATGAAAAAAAGATGAAGCCGGTGAATAGAAGATACAGACCGAAGATCATCACAATTTTTGTCACGAAAGACGTGAAAGAAGACTTCTTCCCTCCGATGCTAAAAAGATAATAGAGCAGGATACCCATATTGATAATTCCCAGGTAAAAGACATAGACATTGTACCTGAAGGTATCATAGCCCGTATATTTGCCATTGATGACAGGCATGAATAAAACCACAACGGTATAAATTGCTGAGAAAAGGGAATACGTGGTAAGTAATGAAACCTCCCGCTCTTTCCGGATATTCCTGTAAAAAATAATGCAAAGGCCACAAAAGGAAAGCAAGGTCCCGCCTATGATCAGGGTTTTAATATTCATCCCGGCGGCATATTCACCGAGTTGTTTGAAAAGCAGGAAAAAGGAGGATTTACTATTTGAAAAATCGGCAATTCTGTTTGGAGAGTCGATAAAAACAAAGTGGCTATTGGCTAATATTCTGAGAGCCAGAAGTCCGGGAATAAGTGCGGCAATGTTCACTGAGAATATTTTTACCACTTCCTTTGTTTTCTGATGTTTTAATGGTAAAATTCCGATGGCACAGATGGGTAAAATATACAAGGCGATAAATAACCGGTCGGAAACGACCGACAGAAGCGAAAATATAAAGAGGAGGATAAGTATAAAGTTCCTGGGTCGTTTCAGGTAATCAAATGTAAGTGCCACACAAACCAGCCCCATAAGAAATGCCCCCGTATGATAGGCATTGCTGATAATGTAGAATGTGAATATAAAATCTTTGGAGTAAAATGTAACCAGGAAGAACAGCGTCATTAAAAGGATGGTGCCTGAAAGAAATTGGACAGGGATTTCCGGAACAATGACCCGGTAAATATACAGGATTACCAGTAATATCGCCAGATACTGTATGAAGCTGAAGATAAACGAAGAAACAATAAAATTTCCGGAGAGGGCCATGAAAAGGAAATAAACAATCATATCCGGGAAGAAATTTGGTGAAGGATTAAGGTGCCATCCTTGCAGACGGTTGTGATCCCGGAACAGATCATAGTATATAGAGGGAAGATAAAGAGTATCAGACTGGAAAAAGATCCTGATGCCATTGCTCGTCAGGGTTGAGAATAACGAAAGAAGCAGAAAAAGGCTCAGGGCGATGCTAAGAGCCAACAGCCATGAGTTAGGTATTTTCATGTTTTCTTTTCAGGTTAACACAGAAGTTAAAATTATAATAAAATACGATGGAAACAAAAAAAATATAGAACCCCGCGATGGAAAAGTAAAAGAAATGATCGCGGAATGATACGGAAGCAAAAAATTATTTAAAAAATTTTATCCTGATTTTTCATTTGCAATTATTATAGTATTTTTGGCAAATTGTTTCTTAAAACTAAATCTCATGAAAAAAATTTACATCCTTGTTTTAACTTTCTTTTGGTTAACGAATGCTTATTCGCAAACTGCGCTCAACGTATTTAATACTACCGGGGGAGGTTATTCGACCACTGTTGTGAGCGATTACCAATGCCTCGGTATCAACCCTGCAAACCTGGGTTGGTCATGGGACAACCACATGATCAATGTCGGACTCCTTGAAACAGGACTTTCTATATACACCAATGCACTTACAAAACATCAGGTTGACAACGATCTCTTCAACAATAGTGTCAAATTGTCCATGTCGGAACGGGTACAGGCAG
Source organism: uncultured Bacteroidales bacterium (assembly GCA_903929315.1). GTDB lineage: Bacteria > Bacteroidota > Bacteroidia > Bacteroidales > FEN-979 > CAIYUC01. The sequence continues at coordinate 13,134 of CAIYUC010000084.1, read as the reverse complement.
CATCGAACTTTAGTGATACACGGCTTTGGGGTCAGGGTGGAGTAACCTGGCTCGGAGTTTCTCTGAATATTCCAAAAATTGGCGGATTTGCCTTTAGTATCAGGGACCGGTTCTTATGGAATACAGTCCTGAATTACCAAGCTGCCCAGTTCCTTTTCCTGGGATATCATGATTCTTATTTTGACAGTCTTGTTGCAAAAAACGGAGATACAACAGGGTATGCCAAACATCCCAAACAAGCTACCAGCATATATGCCGGGACGAAAATTCAATTCATCTGGTACAGGGAGTACAATTTTGGATTCGGACGGAAGATTATAGATAATGATGCTATTACTTTATATGGGGGGATCGGATTTAAATACCTTGTTGGTTACGGGGCTTTACAATATATAGATAATGGCAGCAGTATAAATGCTTTCAGTTCATTGGGCCCTGAATTCAAAGTTGATTATGGTGAACCCACACCTAATCCCTTAACCGGAAGTAGCATAAAAAAAGTCGGTCAGGGATGGGGCCTTGATATCGGATTCACACTCAAGCTCCTGAAGAAACTAAAGATCGCTGTCGCTGTGAATGATATCGGGTCTATCAAATGGGATAAAAACCTTTACGAAGCGGGAAATGTCAGTGTCTATAAAATTACAACCCCGGGGCTCTTAAATTATAATATCTTCACCAACAGCCAGCTTATCAATACCGATGGTCTTCCCGGCGAGCCCCCTACATGGACGGGATTGGCATCCAAGACAGTCAGTTTGCCTACGAGTTTCAGAGGCGGAGCAAGTTTCCAGGCAATACCTCAAATTGAAGTAGGTTTAGATCTTTTAGTTCCTCTTAACACGAAAGTCCCGGGCAGCTATGACAAAGCGATAGTTGGATTTGGCGGAAGATTTGACCCGGTAAAATGGGTCCAGCTTTCTGTAGGTATGGTAACCGGTGCGGATGTGGGAGTCAGTGTACCATTAGGGATTACCTTGTACCCTGTTCGGAATGCGGCTACTGCCTGGCAGATCGGGTTTGCAGTCCCCGATGTTGTGACATTATTCAAGAAGAATGACATTATGACCGGCATTGCATTTGGATTCCTGAAACTCAGTTTTGGAAAAACAACGGAATAAGCAACACCTGTTATTTTATCACGCTTCCGTTCTGCGTTCCTTCATCTGGTGTAACGAAAAAGAGCTTCCCATCAGGGTTTTCGGCCATGAGGATCATTCCTTTCGATTCGATCCCCTTGAGATTTTTTGTTTCCAGGTTGATCAATATACACACTCTTTTGCCGATAATTTCTGAAGGTTCGAAATTCTCTGCAATTCCCGATATTACTGTTCTGACATCGACGCCGGTATCGATTTTCAGCTTAAGGAGCTTTTTGGTTTTTGCGACCTTTTCAGCCTCCAGGATCGTTCCTGCACGTATATCCATTTTCCCGAAATCGTCATATTCTATGCCGGGTTTTGAAGGTTTCAGAAGGGAATGAAGTGTTTCATTTGACTTTTTTGTATCCATCAGTTTTTGGATTTGTACATCAATCTGCGGATCTTCGATCTTATCGAATAAGAATTCCACTTTACCCAGTTTATGGCCCGGTTCCAGCCAGCTTCCATTTTGTGCATCTTTCCATTTTAACTGCGGTAAATTGAACATTTTCCTCATCTTTTCCGCGGAAAACGGGAGGAACGGTTCCGAAAGAATAGCAAGTTCTGCACAGATCTGCAAAGAAATATTCAGGATTGTTCCTGTCCTTTTAGGGTCGGAGGCAAAGATCTTCCAGGGTTCATTATCAGTAAGGTATTTATTCCCCAGTCTTGCGAGGTTCATCATTTCACCCAGGCCTTCACGGAAGCGATAATGGTGCAGACTTTGGGATATTTTTTCCGGGAAAGCTTTCATTTCAATAATGGTTTGCCGGTCATATTCTGTCAGATTATCAATTCCCGGAATAATTCCGGTGAAATATTTTTGAGTTAACACCAGGGTTCTGTTGATGAAATTTCCGAAGATGGCCACCAGCTCATTATTGTTTTTCGCCTGGAAATCTTTCCACATAAAATCATTGTCTTTCGTTTCCGGAGCATTGGAAGTAAGAACGTACCGGAGTACATCCTGCTTTCCGGGAAACTCTGCCAGATATTCATGCAACCAGACAGCCCAGTTACGTGAAGTGGAGATCTTATCACCTTCGAGATTAAGGAATTCATTGGCTGGAACGTTATCGGGAACAATAAAGGTTCCTTCTCCTTTCAGCATGGAAGGAAATATAATGCAATGAAAAACGATATTATCCTTACCTATAAAATGAACCAGCTTGGTTTCCTGATCTTTCCAGTACTTTTCCCAATCGTCTGTCAATTCCCTGGTTGCGGAGATATAACCGATAGGCGCGTCAAACCAGACATAAAGAACTTTTCCTTCCACGCCGTCTATGGGTACCTTAACTCCCCAGTCGAGATCCCTGGTCACGGCCCGGGGCTGTAATCCCTGGTCAAGCCATGATTTGCATTGTCCGTAAACATTCGGTTTCCAATCATCTTTATGACCTTCAAGTATCCATTTTTTAAGCCATGGTTCGTATTGATCAAGTGGCAGGAACCAGTGTTTTGTCTCTTTCATCACCGGGGTATTTCCACTCAACACGGATCTGGGATTGATCAGATCGGTAGCATTCAATGAACTGCCGCATTTTTCGCATTGATCGCCATAAGCATTTTCATAGCCGCAATTAGGGCAGGTACCGGTGATATAACGGTCGGCAAGGAACTGGGCATTGGCTTCATCATAATATTGAAGTGAGGTTTTTTCGAGGAACTGACCTGCATCATACATCTTTTTAAAAAAAGCGGAAGCCGTTTCATGATGTATCTTGTTGGATGTGCGGGAATAGATATCGAAAGAAATACCGAATTCTTCAAAAGACCTTTTGATCATTTCATGATAACGATCCACAATAACCTTAGGAGAAACTCCTTCCTGTAATGCCTTAATGGTAATGGGAACGCCATGTTCATCGGAACCACCTATAAAAACAACATCTTCATCGTTCATTCGCAGGAAACGCACGTAAATATCTGCGGGTACATAAACTCCTGCAAGATGGCCGATATGAATCGGCCCGTTTGCATAAGGTAATGCGGAAGTGACGAGGTATCTTTTGAATTTTTTCAGGAAAGATAAATTTTCCATAGAATTTATATTAACTTCGGCAAATATATGAAAAAGCATGTTTCAGGCGACAAGCTACAAGCCACACGCCTGAAGCCTAAAGCTTGAAAAATTGATGATCACACCCGGATATCTGGAAAAAGGCGATAAGATTGCAGTGGTTGCCCCTGCCCGGTGCATTACCTTTGAAGAAGTGCATCCTACAATTAAATTATTTCAGAAATGGGGATGGGAAGTGGTTCTCGGCACGAGCGTATTTAATAAAGCCAATCAGTTTGCAGGGACGGATGAACAACGCAAGGCCGATCTGCAACAGATGTTGGATGATGGATCCGTCAAGGGGATCATATGTGCACGCGGAGGTTACGGTACAATCCGGATCATTGACAGGCTTGATTTTACAAATTTTGCCAGGAATCCCAAGTGGATCATCGGGTATAGCGATATCACCGTATTGCATTCCCATATTCAGCAAAATTTTGGAATAGAAACCCTGCATGCAATAATGCCTTTTAATATTGTTTCCGAGGAAACCGTAAATGATTCTCTTGAGACTTTACATAGTGCATTGTCAGGCAGGAAGCTCAAATACATTCTTCCAAAATCCCCATTGGCCAGAGAGGGAACGGGTGAAGGATTCCTGGTTGGGGGTAACCTGTCCATCCTTTATTCACTGATGGGTTCATCATCGTCGCCGGACACAAACGGAAAGATCCTGTTCCTGGAAGAAGTGGATGAATATCTTTACCATATTGACCGGATGATGATGACCCTGAAAAGAGCGGGGAAACTAAAAAATCTGAAAGGACTGATCGTGGGTAGCATGGAAAGGATGAATGACAATAAAGTTCCTTTCGGGAAAACAGCAAATCAGATTATAGCAGAAGCAGTGGAAGAATATAATTATCCGGTTTGTTTCGATTTCCCGGCAGGCCATGGATCAAATAACCTGGCATTGATATTTGGGCGAAACGTGAAGCTTAGTATAGAAAACGATGTTACAGTGGGTTTTTAATTTACCTCCCCCCCGGCCCCCTCTTCTGAAGGAGAGGGGGGGTGAAACAACCTGAAGACGCATTAATTAACTATTTTACAAACCATGGCAGAACATAATGAAAAAGGTAAACAAGGGGAAGAAATTGCTGTAAAATTTCTGAAAAATAAAGGATATAAAATTCTCGAAACCAACTGGCGGCTGGGGAAGAATGAAATCGATATTATCGCGATGGATGGTAAATTTATCGTGATTGCAGAAGTTAAAACACGACAATCGAATCATTTCGGTGAACCGGAAATTGCTGTCACCAGGGAAAAACAGAAAGCCTTGATACGTGCAGCAAATGCATATGTACGTATGAAGAAGCTTGATTTTGAAGTAAGGTTTGATATTATCTCGATCATTCTGGCGAAGAATACCGAACAGATACATCATATAGAGGATGCATTCTATCCGCTTTTGTAAAAGCATTTCACCTTAAAAACAGCACAAAACAGATCAGGGCATCTTATATATTTAAATAAATTCTATTAAAGAGTATTCTTATGGAAGAATCGGGTGGACATCGCCGACATCATTCTCGTCATCCTAAAAAGAATATCCTGAATGATTTTTTCCAGAAAATTTTCGGGGGAAGCGTTCCTTCTTCCCAACAAACAGGAACGACCGGGGGGGAATTAAAAGCTGGGGAGGAGGAATTTCCGCTTACAGGATCTGTCCCCGTCAGCAATAAGTCATTTTCAGAATTTCCTTCCGCTTCCAGGAAAAGGTCCGGGAGACGACGGAATCCCGTTAAATCCTATTTCATGCATCAACTGGAAAAACTGGCTGTCAGGATTGAACTACGCAGGGAAAGAAGGCATAAGCGGAAATTTCTCCGGGAGATAAAAAAAAGACACCGGAGAAAGAGGAAAACCGGGACAAATATTTTTACGGCTTTTTATAAAAAATATTTTGAACGAAAATCTCATGGTTATGGGTATGGTTATTACACATCGGAAGGTCCTGACAAAGAAAAGCAGGAACTCAGAAAGCAGAGGCGGAGACTGGGGTTTTTCAGCATCAATTCAGCCATACTATTTGTGCTGACTTACCTGATTGCTTACCTGACGTATCAATTGGCGGTCATGTTTGCTGCATCCCGTTACGGGATCAATTCTATCTTATTGTTCTATGAAGTATTTTTCCCCATAGGGAATTTTTCCGACAAATGGAATAGTTTCAATATCATCATAATCACATTTGCCGGGCCTTTGATTTCTGTGATCCTGGGGTCGGTTTATCTGTTACTTTATGTAAGAAACCAAAGGATCACGGGCTTAAAAAAGCTTTTCTATTTCTGGCTGGGATTGCATTCGATCAATTTCTTTCTTGGCGCATTTGTCGGAGGTGTGGTCACCCAACAAGGCTTTGGTTACGTGATCGCCTGGATGTTTTTACCGACGGTCGTGAAATTCGGATTGTCGATTATCTGTTTATTTGCGCTTGGGTTAATCGGGTTTTTTTACGCCATTTATTTTATGGAGTCCTCCGGATCCTTTTTCTGGACCATGAAATCAAACCGGTTGGTATACTTATTATTCAGTGGCTTGATTCCATATGTAGCGGGCAGTATCTTTATCTTTCTCCTTAAATATCCCAGGGTCATTCCTCAGCATGAGAATATCCTCGTTTACGATTCGATCACATATGCGACTATGTTTTTCATAATTGCCGGTATGTTTGTGAATTTTAAAGCCCAGCCGATGTTCGACAAAACAACGAAAAGAGAAGGCAGGAAGATAAACTGGGTATACCTGGTGATCCTGGTGGGATTGTTGGTCATCTTCAGGTTAGGATTGAACACCGGTTTTTATTATTTGCCTTCCTGAATGCCCTGGGGTTTATACCCGTGATTATTTTCGTCCAAAGTCAGCCGGAATTTCACCCCAGTATTCGGTTTCCCATTTTATAACCCGGTTATTCCAGGTGTTTTCCCGGAGCCAGGTCAATGCCCGGTCGACGTATGTAAACAGGCTCTCATTGTTCGCTTTCCGTTCCAAAGTTGTTTTTATTTTTTTTGCTTTTATCCAGGCGATCGCTGTGCGGGAATCGGAATAAACAGGCCAGTCGAGATTCCGTTGTTTCAGGTATCCCAGTGCATGGACGATACCCAGGAATTCACCGATGTTTACCGTCCCTTCGGGGAATGGCCCTTTCCGAAAAAGTTCAGCCCCCGACTTTGTATCCACACCGCGGTATTCCAGAACACCTGGATTTCCTTTGCAGGCTGCATCGACACAGATACTATCCTGGATGGGCTCACCGATCAGCGGATTGGAACACACAATTAATTTGGGAGCAAGCAGCTCTTTTGTCAGATATTTCCCGAAATTATCATGAAATGCGGCCTCCGCCAGTTCCTTTGTGGGGAATCCTTTGTATTTTGCACCTTCGAATCCGTCCACCTGTTTCCTGCAATCATCCCAATTCAAATAAATTCCCGGTTCCCGACCGTTCCATACAACGTAGAATTTATTTTTGGGCATTGCTTTTTATTAGAAGGAATACATAAAGAGAACGTCAATAAATAGTTAAAATTACTGAAATATTAACAAAGATTTCCCCTATATATTTTTTGTTTTTTTCAATGAACAATGATCAGTTTTCAGATTTCAGTTTTCAGATAATTTTTAACTGTCGACTGAAAACTGCTATCTGTTCTTTGTTCATTGTTAAAATTCCATAAATGCAAGGCAACTTACGTGTTCCACAAATGCTCATCAAATCCAATTTGTTTACCTTTGTTCCGATTATGAATCCCCTCAAACGTCTTGCCGGACAAACTGCGGTATACGGGATCCCCACCATTCTCGGGAGGTTTCTCCAATACCTGCTGGTCATTTTACTGACAAGGGTTTTCTCCAAAACCGAATACGGAACGATCAGCGTTTTTTACTCATATGCTTCATTCCTGATGGTCATCCTGACCTATGGCATGGAAACGGCTTTTTTCAGGTTCAGTGAAGCAGAAGAGCGAAAAGACCGTGTTTTCAGCACGGCCATGTTATCTTTGCTTATTTCTACCGTTTTCTTTCTCTTTTTATCCAATGTCTTTTCAGGGAAACTTGCAGGGTGGATGGAGTACCCGTCCCATCCGGAATATGTCATCTGGTTTGCCTGGATCCTTGGGCTTGACGCGCTTTCCTCGATACCTTTTGCAAGACTAAGGGCACAGAATAAAGCTATCCGGTTCGCCACCATAAAGTTTATCAATATCCTTACCAACATCGGACTGACGCTTTTTTTTCTTTTGCTTTGTCCGTATGTCGTAAAACATGCATCCATAGGATTTGCCCAGGGATTGATCCACCTCGTTTACCGCTCTGATTGGACGATAGAATACGTTTTCATTGCCAATCTTGCTGCCAGCATTTTGACTTTTTTCTTGCTGTTACCTCAGGTTGTAACGCTGAAATGGGAACTTCATCCCGTACTCTGGAAAAAAATGCTGCTGTATGCTTCTCCTTTATTAATTGCAGGGATGGCCGGGATCGTGAATGAAACATTCGACCGGCTGTTACTTCGTTACCTTCTACCGGCAAATATTGCCGAAGCCCAGGTCGGTGTTTATAGCGCCTGCTATAAGATCTCGATCCTTATGACACTGTTCATCCAGGCTTATCGTTTTGCCGCCGAGCCATTCTTCTTTGCCCAGGCCAAGGAGAAGGATGCAAAAGTCGTTTATGCAAAGATCATGGATTATTTTATTATTGTGGTTTCCCTGATCTTCCTTGTCACAATGCTGTACCTGGATATCTTTATGCACTTTATCGGAAAGGAATTCAGGGAAGGCAGGAATGTTATTCCTATCCTGATGCTGGCCAATCTCTTCCTGGGTGTTTATTACAACCTCAGCATATGGTACAAGCTCACCGGAAAAACCATCTGGGGGGCTTATCTGGCTATATTCGGAGCTGTCATCACATTGGTTCTCAACTTTTATTGGATCCCCCTTGCCGCCGATCATTTAATTCATGGATACCTGGGTTCAGCATGGGCAACATTTATTTGTTACGGTTCGATGATGGTTGTTTGTTACTTTATCGGTCAAAAATATTTTCCGGTAAAGTATAATCTGAAAAAAATTTTCGGATACCTTGGGTTTGCAATCCTGCTATATTTTGTCAGTGCAAATTTATTTATAGATTCTCTTTTCCTCCGTATAATAATACATACACTTTTCCTGTTTGTATTCCTGATCGGAGTCTTCCTTATAGAGACGCCACGTCTCTCAAAGCTCGTTTAAACCGATATTTTTATTACTTTTGCACACCGATAGCCTCACCCCCCAGCCCTCTCTCCTTCTAGAGAGGGGGTGAAAATAATGAGGTATTCGATAGATCCTCCGGGCATAATTCGGGGGTCGAATTTTTAAAAGGAATGAAGATCAGGATTGTAAATCGTTCAAGGCATCCTTTGCCTGCCTATGAAACACCGGCATCGGCAGGTATGGATCTCCGCGCCAACCTAAGTGATCCTGTTTGTTTAAAACCACTTGAAAGGGCATTGGTGCCGACCGGATTGTTCATTGAGCTGCCTCCGGGTTATGAAGCCCAGGTGCGACCACGCAGCGGGTTAGCTATAAAAAAGGGAATTACTTTATTAAATACTCCGGGAACTATTGATGCAGACTACCGCGGAGAGATAAAAGTCATTCTGATCAACCTTTCGAACGAAGAATTTATTGTACATGATGGTGAACGGATTGCACAACTGATCGTTTCTGCCCATGAGAAAGCCGATTGGGAACAAGTAGATATCCTTGTAGAAACGGGTCGAGGAGCAGGAGGATTCGGACATACAGGAACAAAGTAAATCAGGATTCACAAATTATGGAAAAAGTGCTGAAAATAAAGATGGTATTCATACTTCTGGCCTTTGGGTTATTGACATCCTTATTATTATCCGGATGCAAATCAGCAGAAAAGACACAGGGGAAAAAGAAATCCGGAACCTCAAAGGAGATCCAGGCCAAGACTCAGCATTCCACCAATGCTTCCATGCTGATTGAAGCGAAGAAATATGAAATTACAGAAAATGTCCAGAAAGCAGAAGAACTCTTGCGTCAATATATTGATCATTATCCGTCGGATCCTGTCGGTTACTTCGAGTTGTCAAGTCTCTTAGCGGATAAGAAAAATATGGATGAAGCCTTAAAGTATGCTCAAAAAGCGCTTTCACTGGACCCATCGAATCTGTGGTATCAACAATACCTGGCTGAACTATACAGGCAGCAGGGAATATATAAAGATGCCATCAATCTTTACGAGAAAATTATTGCTGAACACCCGGAGAATCTTGATAACTATTACCAGTTAGCTGCCTTATACCTGATATCGGAAAGGTACCTGGAAGCAGTCGCTGTTTATGATAAAATAGCCGATAAAGCCGGTATATCTGAGGATATTGCCGAACAGAAAGAAAAAATTTTCCTTCACCTGAATGATAGTAAGAGAGCCCAGGCGGAACTGGAAAAACTGGTAAATTCGGATCCTCAGAATACCAAGTACTTATCCATCCTTGCAGAATTTTTTATGTCAAACGGGATGCCTGAAAAAGCTGCAGATATTTATAAAAAGATCCAGGAAATCGATCCGGGAAATCCATACATTCATATGTCGCTTGCTGATTATTACCGGAAAACCGGCAATAAAGAAAAAGCCTTTGAAGAGCTTAAACTCGGATTTTCCAACACCAACCTCGATGTCGATACGAAAGTGAACATTTTACTTTCATTTTATACGGTAAATCAACTTTATTCGGATTTCAAGGATCAGGCGATGTCTCTTGCAAAAATCCTGATCGATGCCCATCCAAATGAACCGAAATCACATTCCATATACGGCGACCTGTTGATGCAGGATAAGCAATATGCAGAGGCCAGGGATGAATTCCTGAAAGTCGTTACTCTTGACAGCAGCAAATACGTCGTTTGGGAACAGGTACTCCGGCTTGATGTTCAATTGGAAAAATACGATCATCTTTTAACCTATGGCAAACGAACCATTGAATTGTTTCCCGAACAGCCACTTCCATATTTGTTTTCGGGTATGGCAGATTACCAGCTTAAGAATTTTGATGAGGCGGTAAAAGAATTTAACCGCGGACTTAAACTCATTGTGGATAACGATGAATTGCTTGCACAATTCTATATGTACCTAGGGGATACCTATCATGCCTTAAAAAATGCGGATGAATCGGATAAAGCATATGAAAAGTCCCTGCAGGCAAAGGATAACAATTCTTATGCTTTGAATAATTATAGCTACTATTTAAGTTTGCGCAGCAAAGATCTTGAAAAGGCCGAAAAAATGGCCAAAAAAGCAGTCACCCTGGAACCTCAGAATTCTTCATTCGAGGATACCTACGGTTGGGTTCTTTATAAACTTGGCCGTTATGAGGAAGCCAAAACCTGGATATCCAAGGCCCTGGAGGATAAACAAGCAGTCAGTGCCGAAGTTCTTGAACATTATGGAGATGTTCTTTTTAAACTTGGCGAACCCGACAAAGCCGTTGAGAATTGGATTAAAGCGAAAGACAAAGGTAAAGGCTCGGAATTCCTGGAGAAAAAAATCACGGACAAAAAACTTTATGAATAAACTTGGTAATTGTAATCTGCCAACCCATCCATTCCATATCAGGTTCCCCGGCTTTCCAGGCTACATTCAATTTATGGTTCTTCTATTTTCGTTGTATTTATCCTCCCTTATTCTCACTTCCTGTAATCCCCGGAAAAAAATCATGAAAGTCCCGATCAGGGAGGCAGGACCCGATTACCTGATAAAGAAACTGGATGAACATGAACTACTATTTGAATGGTTTACGGCGAAATTTTCTGCCGACTATGAAAATGAAGGCCAGAAGAACTCTTTTAGTGGTCAGATCCGTATCAGGAGGGACAGCCTTATTTGGCTTTCTTTCTCACCAGTTTTTGGAATCGAACTTTTCAGGATGGCAATTACCCAGGATTCGGTAAAGTTTATCAATCGTATGAACCATACCTATTTTATCGGTGATTATGATTATGTTAATAATTTCCTGCATTCGAACATAGATTTTGATATTCTTCAATCATTCTTGATAGGAAATGATCTTTCATTCTATGAGAATAGCTCCTTCAAGGCTTCGGTTGATAATGGAGGATATAAATTATCCACAGCCGCACGAAGAAAACTAAAAAAGTTTGTTCGTAACAGCCAGGAAAAATTACGGATCCTGATACAAAATTTGTGGATCGATCCACTGACTTTCAAGATCACGAAAGCGAATGTCAAGGAAATCCAAAAACCTAATATGAAGCTGGAAGCCAATTATTCCGACTTTGAAGAGGTCGAACATCAATTATTCCCCAAAAGAATTTCATTTGATATCTCTGCCAATAATGATATCCGGGTTTCTGTTTCTTTCTCCAAGATAAGCGTGGAGGGACGACAAATTTTTACATTTAAAATCCCTCCGGGATACAGGCAAATCAAATGATGTTTTACTGCGAAAAGTCTAAAAGGTTATGGCATTTTTAATACAAAGAACGAAACAGGGGTTAATGAACATTCTGTTTGCTGTTACTTTGCTTCTTGCCATGTCATCATTATCGTTTGCCCAGGTTTCAAAGGAGAAATTGCAAAAAACCAAGAAGCAGTTGGAGGATGAAATTAAATATACCAATTCGCTTCTCGAACAAACACAGAAAACAAAACAGACCTCCCTCAACCAGCTTATCATCCTGAATAAGCAGATCGAAAAAAGAGAATCTCTGATCGAAACCATGAACAAGGAAATTGGGCAGATGGAAATAGAGCTCGAAGTTCAGGGTATACAGATCCAAAAACTGACATCAGAGCTTAATAAAATGAAAGAAGAATATGCGAGAATGATCTATTACGCATACAAAAACCTGAATGCATATAACCGCTTGATGTTCATATTCTCCGCCAAAGATTTTAACCAGGCATTTCACCGGATAAAATACTACCAGCAATATAGCGCTTACCGGCGAAAACAAGCTGAGATCATTGAGGCAATGCAGGTTGAAGTGACGAGACAGAAAAGAAACCTTGAACTGAACAAAGGAGATAAGCTAACCCTTGTAGAATCAAAAGAAAAGGAAAAGAACAGGTTGACACAGGAAAAACAAGATAAGGACAAATCAGTAAAAGAGTTGACCCTGAAAGAAAAGCAATTGATGGCGACATTAAAAACAAAGCAACAGGCCGCCGATAAACTCCAACGGGAAATTGAAAAGTTGATCGCTGAGGAAATAGCGGCAGCAGCCAAACGGGCTAAAAGCGCTGTGAAAAATGAAGCAAAGCCCAAAATGGAAACGACAAAGACCGAGATCATGCTCACCCCGAAAGAAATGGAGTTATCAAGTTCATTTGCTGCCAATAAAGGGAAACTGCCATGGCCGTCGGAAAAAGGCATTATTACCGGTGTTTTTGGAGAACATCCCCATCCGGTTCTAAAATATGTGAAAGTAAGGAACAACGGGGTCGATATTTCTACCGTTGCAGGAGCCGGAGCAAGAGCTGTTTTTAAAGGGAAAGTTAGTCGTATAATGTCTTTTCCAAACCTGAATAAAGTGGTGATCATCAGGCATGGAGAATTTCTTACGGTGTATTCCAACCTTGAAACTGTTATTGTAAAAGACGGTGAAGAGGTAACAACAAAACAAATTATTGGAACGGTTCATACAAATACGGACGATTCAAGGACCGAATTACATTTTGAGATCTGGTTGGGCAAGACCATTCAGAACCCTCAGGAATGGCTGGCAGGAACGAATTAATCAGCCTCACCCCCCGAGGGGTTGTCTAATAAGTTGGAAAGTTAATGTTTCTCGCTGAGTTTCGCTGAGTTAAACGCAGAGTCACGCAAAGTTAAAACTCTTGTTTTCAATATTCTGCGAAAATCTGCGATTAATCTGCGGAAAT
>CAIYUC010000083.1 GCA_903929315.1 uncultured Bacteroidales bacterium | reverse complement strand
TCCTGCTTCTTTTCATCCTTCTTTACAATAGTATCTTATTTGCCGGGAATGTTGAAAAAACATTCCGGTTCGGTAATTATAAGATCAATGCAATCGGGGCATATAAAACATTGAACTTTGAGAATACACAGCTCTCCGGATTGCCGGGTGAACCGGTTCTGCCTTATCATGAGATCATACTGATGCTGCCTCCGGGTGAAGCAGCCGGCTCCATTGAAATTACCGGTGAAGAAGAAACAGTGATCCCGGGTTCATTTGTCCTTTATCCCAAACAGGAAGTCCAGCCTCTTTCAAGGGGATCATCCGGAAAATTTATTAAAAATGACAGGATCTATAAACTGAATGCTGTTTATCCTGCCCAATCCACTGGCCGGCTGATGACTCAATTCCTCAATGGCTTTGCTTTCGCCTTGTGCACATTCACGCCCGTAAAATATAATCCGGCCACCGGGAAGATCTCCTATTATCAGAAAGTCACCGTCAGTATCCGTACGAAGCTTGATGCACAAGCATCTGAAGCGCTGAAAAACCGCTCTGCATCCGGAAATGTTCTGAACAGGATCAGATGTTTTGCCCAGAATCCTGAAATAATGGATCAATATCCTTCCAAAGATTCTCCTGAAACTGATTACCAGTACCTGATCATCACTCCCGCATTGTTTCAGAATGAATTCCAGCCATTGATCAGCATGTACAGTAATAAAGGTGTTGTTTCACAAGTGAAGACCGTAGAGGATATTTCAAATTCAGTCGGGGGATACGACCTCCAGGAAAAGATCCGGAATTATATAAAAGATCAGTACCAGAATCACGGGATTGAGTATGTGCTCCTGGCAGGGAATCCACAGTATGTTCCTTACAGGGGTTTTTATTGTCATGTTATTTCCGGCGGTGGATATGATGACTGGAATATTCCTGCCGATCTTTATTATTCCGGAATGGACGGCAATTATGATTTCAACGGGAATCATATTTATGGAGAGACAGCAGATTCCGCCGATCTTCTTCCGGATGTAGCAGTAGCGCGGATGCCCGTGAATGATACGGCCGAACTACACCATATGATCCATAAATCGATCTCCTACCAGACGAACCCGGTCCTTGGGGAGCTCACCAATCCCTATCTGATCGGCGAACACCTGTATGATAACCCGGAAACGGAAGGCGGCAATTACATGAATCTGCTGATCAACAACCATGGAGATAATGGGTATTACACACATGGTATCCCTGGTAATTCAAACAACATTGAAAAGTTATACGATTCCATTATCACTCCGGGACAAATCTGGTACTGGAGTACGTATACTCTTCTTGCCCGGATCAACAGTGGCAAATCCTTCCTCCATCATCTCGGACATGCCAATTCCAGTTATGTTATGCGGCTGAACACCCCGGATATCACAGATGCAAACTTTTCGCGAGTAAACGGATTCGATCATAACTATCAGTTATTATACACCCAGGGTTGTGATTGTGGCGCTTTCGATGACTCCGGTTGCATCGGGGCAAAAATGGTTACCATAAAGAACTTCCTCGCAGGCGGGGTTTTTAATTCACGTTACGGATGGTTTGATGAGGGTACTACGGAAGGCCCGTCAGAGCACCTCCAGCGGGAATTTGTCAGTACCCTGTATACGGATACCTTGCCTGACAAACATTTTGGCACTGCACATATGATATCAAAAATAAAAACGGCGCCATGGGTAACTGCTCCCGGGGAGTTTGAACCGGGAGCTCAGCGGTGGTGTCATTATGACGCTAATGCACTGGGTGATCCTGCACTGGAAATATGGACGGCAGAGCCTTCTTCTTTTCCTGTCCTTACATGGACCGGCAGTATTAATACTGACTGGGGTAATCCGGGAAACTGGAACCCGGCTTCCATTCCTACATCATTAAATGATGTAGTCATTCCAAATGGTCCGAATCAACCGGTCATCACTACATTCAACTCTTTCGTTTGCCATAATTTAATCATTCAAAGCGGTAGTACATTTACCATCATCCCAGGAAAATCAGTTCTCGTAAGAGGTTCGGTTATACTGAACGGAGGGCAATAAGAGCAATAACTTTTATTGAGATGGAGGACTAATAGAATGCGGACAAGCGGACAAGAATAATTACGAATTACGCCTGTCTGTCGTTATTTTTTCACGAATATATGAATACAATAACAAGAAGAAATATTCTTGCTGAAATAAATAAGGAGGAAATAGAATTAATTAAAGAATTTTACTGCCACTGTCACAAATGGGGGGGCAAGGGCCACTCTTTCTGTCTGTTGGTTTGGTTATTGGGACACTTTGAATGTAAGAATAATCCTCATTTCCGCTTATTACCGGGACAACCGTTAATGAATATACATCAGCAGTTTTATCCCATCCGAAATAAAACCTTAGTAAATCGACTTTTATACCCTGGCTGGTAAAATTGTCATAAACAGCTTTCAGCTTATTAAAAGTATCAATTTCGAGTGTAAATCCCTTCATTATTCCCACATTGAAAGGATTTTGGCCTAAATAATCCTGTAAAAGTTGATGTGGTTTATCCCACGGATTGGACTTTCCTGAAGATCCGCCACCAACTGGGATATTTCCTGAAGTGTTTCCCATAAAAATAAATTTTAAATGTTATACAAATATTATATCTATTTTACAAATATAATTGAATTTTTAACAGATCAAAAAAATTTTAAAAAACAATTTAGGCATCACGGGGATGAACCCCAGGGTCCCGAGTAGTCGGGACGGGGTATCATACCCTCCGACTTCGTCGGGATTGTTCGACTAACAAATTTTTATTCACTTCCCTGCCCGACCGGCAGGCGGGGTTCTAAAAATTTTAGTCTCACGAATAAAATATAGATTTATCGCAATAATCCGTACCTGCATTTTTTTGCTCAGGAGGGTTGAAGATAAATTCTCTGTATCCAGCTACCGGGTTACCTTCTTCACATTTGTCACCGACTTCATTTTCAGCAATCTTTTCATGATCTCCTCAAGGTTCATTTTACCGCTCACAAGAATGCCGACTTCCCAGGTATAGTTATTTCCCGGGTGCAAATGTAATTTTGAGGAACGGATATTTACTTCCAGTTCATTTGTGAGGAATTGTGAAAGCTTATTCATGATATTTTCCTGGTATTCGCCGCTGACGACAAGGTTAGCCGTGAAGTCTTTTTCTGTTTGAACGGTTTTCCAGCGGGCTTCAAGGATGCGATAAGGATAACGTGTGACAAGCTGATGCGCATTGCTGCAATTCGTCTTATGTATCTTTATTCCCTGGGTAACGCTGACAAACGCAAAGATCTTATCGCCAGGGATAGGATTACAGCACCTGGCGAACTGGTAATAAACAGCGTTAAGACGACTATCGATGACAATATAATCCTGTTTCCCGGTCAGTCCCTCAGCAATTTTCACAGGAATGGGCTCTTCTTTTACAGGGCTTACTGCCAGGCTTTCCGGCTCCGGTTCTGTCAGGGCTTTCTTGATCTTCATCGGATCCAGTTTTCCTTCTCCGAACCGTTGATAC
>CAIYUC010000082.1 GCA_903929315.1 uncultured Bacteroidales bacterium | reverse complement strand
CTCGTTGTCATTTTCCCAATGAGTTTCATCTATCAAATAGCGAAACTGGTATTCATTCCCCATTTTTAGTTCAAGCGTAACAGAGTAGCTCCCGTCTTCCCCTTTTCTCATCTGGATATGCTTCCGATCCCAGTCATTGAAATCTCCAACAATGCACACTTTTTTTGAAGAATTACCTGTGTCAGGTGGTAAACTAAATGTAACCCGACAAATTCCCTTGTCTGTTAAGTATTCTTTCTGGATGCTCATGGTGATGGTAATTTATAATTCCGTAAGATACGTAATTTTTTCCTAAAAACCAAGGAAAACTTTAACTATTTTTTCTCAGAATCTGATTGAAATTTTCCTGGTAAACAACAAAAGACTTCTTTCACGACGAAATGGAATGCAAAGATTCCTCACTATCTTTGCTCCTATGACCAAGGTACTCTCCCTATTCCTCTTAGTTTACTTCTTTGTGGGTACAGCAATCCTTCCCAAAAATGACTTTGGTTTTGTTGCTGGCCTATAGTTAAGCAAACTGATATACAGGCGGTTTCGTTCAACTCCGATTTATCTGCAAAAAAATATCGACCTTTATTTAATATTTATTTTTTTTCGTAATTTGCGGATGAAATCCTATAACGTTAGCAACAATTGTTAGAATTCTACAGTAAACAAATTTAATATACCTCTATGGAAAATTACAAACCAAAAACTTTAAAGGAACTAAAAGCCCTTCGTAAGCCCATCCGCAATGCTAATATTGAAATGAAGCAAAAATTATCACATCTTGATAAACTTGCGCTGTGGAGCACAAAAAATGTTGGTACTATGGGTTTCTTTTTAATCATTTTTATATGGACAGCAGGTTGGCTTGGTTGGAATTCGCTGGCACCAAAAGAAGTATGCTTCGACCCCTTCCCTGCTTTTGTGCTATGGCTCTTTATCTCTAACATGATACAAATATTCCTGATGCCGCTTATTATGATCGGGCAGAACCTGCAAAGCGATCATGCGGAAGCACGGGCTGAAGCAGACTTTGAAGTGAACACAAAAGCCGAAATTGAAATTGAGACAATACTCATGCACCTCGAAAACCAGAATAAAATTATAATGGAAATACTGAAAAAGCTGGAAAAGAAATGAACCTGACATCGATGCAATAATTTTTTAAATTTGCTCACCCCATCTCACTTCAAAACTTTTAAACACAAAAGACGCAGCAATTGGAATAATGTGTGAATGATGTAACTTATTTCCAAAGTTGTGTAACATTTTCCGAAATTAATGGATGCACCTTTGTATTGTTGTGAAAATTCATTCACAATTCAAAATTCAAAAAAATGAACACAACGGAAGCAAAAGGAAACTGGAATGAGCAAAAAGGCAAGCTCAAACAGAAATTTGCAAACTTAACGGACGATGATCTGATGTATGAAGAAGGTAAAAAAGACGAGATGCTTGGAAAACTTCAAATCAAGCTTGGCAAAACAAAAGAGGAATTGCACAAGATTTTATCAGGACATTAATCATCTGCTCTTTATATAAGATGCCGTTTAGCGGGGCATTCGTTAAACGGTTCTTTTTAAATCCCTCAATAAAAATCTTAAAACAGTAAAAACCATAAAAAATGGAAAAAACAATTTTTACCCTCGCTGAAGAAAAAATCAACTCTTATGAAAAAATCATTGCTGAATTCAAAGCAAGAATAGCAAACGAGAAAAAGGAAAACATAGTCAATTACGAAAAGATATTGGTCGAATTAGAACAAAAAACCAGCGGTATGAAAAAGAAACTGGTGGAATATAAAGAAAAAGGAATAGACAAATGGGATTCCTTTAAGCTCAAATTTGACCACGATATGGATGAACTCGGAAAAGCGTTGAAAAATTTTACGGTTAAAAGTAAGTAAAACAAGAGACTATTCCAAGGATTGGTTTTCTTTTTCTTTTTAACAAAAGATTTAAATTATGACTTATAAAGAGGCTGTTAAATTTAAAAAATCTCTACCATCTGATAAAATCAATAAGGGTAAGATAACTATGGAAGTATGTGTGGTTCCAAGTGATAATAGATATTTTTATATGTACATGTCGCACGTTCGTTCTCTCTTTAATTATTTAGAAGACGAAGATGCAATACCGTTTTCATCAAATAAACAATTTCACGTTCGGGGTATTTGTTTGGATGGGGATAATATATTATGTAGCGATCCTATTGATATTTGATAATAAATTATGAAAATAAAAAAGTATTAACCATCCTTTGCACCCGGGTCATATCCGTCTTTTTACAGCATTTATGGTGGAAATTTCTATTTTCCGGCGGTTTATGATACTTCAAAAGGCATTGAGTTCTATAAATTAAGTACAACTCCAGGCGGAATCGAGACTTTAGAAAGTCAGATCATTCAGCTCTATCCAAATCCTGCAGATAATAATCTTACCATTGCAACTGACAGGAATATTTCATCCGTCAGAATTGTGAATCAGCTTGGGCAAATTGTCTTTCATTCTTCTTTAAGCGAACGGAAATCAATAACCTTGGATTGCAGCTCTTTTGCGAATGGAATTTATTTGGCCGAATTTGGCTCGGATAAAAGTACAATTGCACAAAAATTCATTGTTCAACATCAGGAGGAAAGGAGATTGGATAAACTTATTTTTTCAGGCAACATTCTGCAAAGGGGTGTTTATTCGTGAGACTAAAATTTTTAGAACCCCGCCTGCCGGTCGGGCAGGGAAGTGAATAAAAATTTGTTAGTCGAACAATCCCGACGAAGTCGGAGGGTATAATACCATGTCCCGAGTACTCGGGACCCTGGGTTTTATACCCGTGATTATCCGATAACGCAATTTATTGACGGAGTAAAATTAATTCCTCCTTATTATGCAAACGGGGCATCTGTATTGATTAAAGGTTCCAGTTCATAGAGTTTCTTAAAATCTTCGAATAATTGGTTCGGGAATGCTTCAATAAGAGGAGCAGGATTGACGCGGGTTTTCATCTTCAACTTTATCCATTTTTTTTCTTTCATTTTGACAATATTCTCGACTTTCCTTATCTTTGTTTTTTAAAAATCTATAAAACTTATGAAAGCGATCAAATTTTCAGATACTGAATTGGATTTTATCCGCCAGCAGTATCAGGTAGAACTGGAAGAAGCGGAAAAATATGTTGAGAACTTAAAGAACATTCTTAGCAAAATTGGCAGTCCTCCGAAGGGTATTGAAACTATTGAAATTACTGAAAAAAAGCGACCTGGAAGAAAACCTAAAATGCAGATTGAACCAACAGTAAAAGTAATTAAAAAAAGAGGTCCGAAACCTAAAATTCAGAAAGAGGAGACTGTTATTACTGGGGTAAAAAGCGGTAGAAAACCTTCTATTAAAAAAGAAGAGACTGTCATTACGCTGGAAAGAAAGGGTCGAAAACCCAGATCAGATAAAGGTAAACAACGCTTAAAAACTGTAAAACCTGTTAAACCAGATGTACAGTCGAAGAAACCTATTTTACCACCTACTGAATCCCAAACTGATAAAATGTTTTTCTCCAAAAAGAAAGTCAAAAGGAGAAGGAACTATAAACGAAAAGGAGTCTTTTTAACGCCAATGTCTAAGCCAATAAAGCTCAAAGAAGAAGTTGAGGAAACACCACCACCAGCAGAGACAACCCCAGAGAAAGCTGAATAGAATTTAAATTATCCCGGATCGGAACAGGTTTGCGAATTCTTAGCTTCTGTTCCTCTCGGGATTACTGCATCTAAAAGAAAATTGCTTCACATTTTCATTAAGATGCAGTATACAATAGAAATAGGAACTTGTGAACCTCTTTTGATATTTGCATAGGTTGCTCCACCAGTACCTTCGGTAAAAATAAGAGAATCGTCAGATAATACGCGGGTTGACCGCTTTGGTGCCACATTGGGCGTTCCGTCTGCATTGACTGTTCCTACAAAATATTGCTGTGTTGCAATCATATCTTTCATTTCTTGTGTCATGGATTGTTACAATTTCATTTTTTTGAGAATTATTTTCCTAAATCTATTGATAACTAACTCTTTTTAACAATATTTGCATTTTAAAACTAATCAATAATCAACAAAATTCATTTAAAATGACAAAAGCAGAAATCGTCAACGAAATTGTAAACAAAACAGGTCTTGAAAAAGTAGTTGTTCAAGCCACAGTGGAAGCATTTATGGAAACCATGAAACAATCCATGGTCAAAGGCAAAAACGTCTATCTCAGAGGTTTCGGGACATTCCTCCTGAAAAAACGGGCTGAGAAACTCGGACGGATCATTTCAAAAAACACAGCCATAGTGGTTCCAGCCCACATTGCTCCAGTGTTTAAACCATCAAAAAAATTTGTCAATGCTGTGAAATCCAGGGTAAAAGTGAAATGATGGTAGGATAGATAAATCTTAAACGATCCCCTTTTAAGAGTCTCTTAGATGGTCACATCAAAAGAAATAAAATCCATCATCCTCGATCTTGGTGCTGACAAATGCGGAATCGCCAGCATCGATAGATTTGCTTCAGCTCCGTCAGGGTTCAATCCAACGGATGTCTGGTCAAAATGCAAATCTGTAATTGTTTTTCTAAAGAAACTGCCATCAGAAGTTATCTTAGCTGAGAATCCAGTTCCCTATACTCATACTGCGCATCTAATTTACTCTGCTCTGGATCAGATCGGGTTGAATCTTTGTTCCCAGCTTGAAAAGTTAAATATTAATGCAGTTCCAGTACCAACTGATGATCCTTATCTATTCTGGGATGCAGACAATAAACACGGCATGGGGATCATTTCTTTGCGTCATGCTGCTTTCAACGCCGGACTGGGGATTTTAGGGAGAAACACTCTTTTGATCAACCATAATCTTGGTAACATGGTTTATATAGGTGCGGTATTAATTGATACCGAGTTTGAACCTGATCCAGTTGTCAACGATTTTGCCTGTCCACCTGATTGCAAACTTTGCCTCGATGTTTGTCCAGTTAAGGCATTGGATGGAGTGACAGTGAGTCAGAAACTATGCAGGAAATTTTCGTTTTTTCAACATGCCAGAGGGTGGGATATTTACACGTGTAATGAATGTCGGAAAGTGTGTCCTTACAGGACAGGGAAAAAATAACTTATTTCCATGCAAACCAATATTCCATCAATTCTGATTGCCCCATGTGGGATAAATTGCGGCATCTGTATATCGTATCTCCGTGATAATAACAGGTGTGTCGGATGCAATATTGAATTACCGCCAAAACCTAAACACTGCTTGAATTGCAAAATAAAGAACTGTTTTGAAAGAACAAATGGGTCACATTTTTGTTTTACTTGTAAGAAATATCCGTGTGCCAGACTTCGGCAACTTGATAAAAGGTATCGGACCAAATATTCCTTGAGTCTGATGGGAAACCTCAATGAAATAATGAACTCTGGTTTAGGTCGATTTATGGAGATTGAAAATACCCGTTGGGTCTGTCCCATTTGTGGTAGCCCGATTTGTATCCATAATAGGAAATGCTATCACTGCGGAGGAGTGACCATAAAATCCTCATCCGGCTGAAAATTCATTGTCCGGCTTATCTGTTGAGCTGTCTCACTGCGTGCACCAGCATATCCCATTGCTAGTGCCGTCGAAATACTTAAGGGAGAATAGAATAGGTTTTTATCAGTGCCACCTTTCAGTTCATTGTAAAGTTGGAAAGCGAACTTATTATTGCCTCCAACTATATTCTTAGGATTATTGCACTGATCACAAGGGGAAGAAGGCAGGTGAAATAACAAAGGAAAGATTTCATGGGAAAGAAATTATGGATGTCTGAAATTAACATATATCATACCAAAAATTACTGATCCGATCATAAAGTTTCGTAAAATCTGTGGATAACGGCTTCAGGAATGATACAGTGAGAAAGCAAAAATAAACGATTATGCAAACAAACGTAGTGTAATCACCTCTTATTTGCCTTTGCCGGATACATTAATGATCTCAATAAAGGTCCTGGAGGAATAATCATACAGATTCTCCGCAATAATACAATTTCCATTCTTGTAAAACAGATGCAGTGGCTCCCCGCTGAGTGTATAATTTTTGACAACTGTTCCGGAAGGATAGTGATATTCAAGCATTGTGTTATAATATTGGGAGGTTGCGTAGATACTACTTCCCGACGAATTGAAAGTATAATCATCAACTGAATAACCACCGTCAAGTGATGTTACTGGTGTCAGGTCCCGATCTGTCTTCCGCAGGTACCCATAAGTATCAACGGCAAAGTACTGCCCATCGGGAGACATTTCCATGACATCTGTGCTGAAACCGGAGCTTGCGTCGTAAATATGGTTTGAATCAGTGATTTCCCCTGAATTACTGAACTCGAAATAATCCAGCATGGAGGAGTATCCGCTTCGGGTACAGGCTGCCAGAGCATTCTTCCCGGGAATTTTCTTCATATAATAATAACTGTTGGAAGTACCTCCTTCATAGATGAATTTTTGTTGTGCGATCGAATATACTTTCAACGGACGAACACTGTCTGCATCCGACTTTTGTGAGCAGATCAGGAAACCTTGTCCACTGGATGTCACGGAGATTACCTCATGGTTAAACGCGATATCCTTCTTTGTCGCCAGCGTATTGGCATCCAAAACATGAACAGTCGAAAGATCCGGCAAGTAGATTTCAAGACCTGATCCGTTATCATTGATATCAACGAATTTACTGGAAGTATTTACGGTTTGTTCAGCAATTTTGGTTTTATGAATATAATCGTACAAAATAATTTCATTGTTGAAAATAAGATAAGCCATTTCCCGGGAAGGGTGAGGTATCATCTGGATCGGACTGCCATCAAAAACAACACCAAAAGGCAGGATGATCTCCCGTCTATTACTGATATTGGTTATTCCTGCAGAATTGGTTATCTGAATATAAAACTGTACGCTGTAAAAGGAAGGAGTGAGGGTGTAAATATACGAGGTATCATTGATATTATCCATTGTAGCCGAATAACTTGTTCCGATATATCCATCGTCAGCATTGGATTTATACCTGCAGCAAACAGTATATGAACCGAAATCATTGTCCTTGTATTTTGACCAATTAAGCGTCACACTTGTGGAAAGTTGAGTCATGGGATACAAATACACCTTTTTAGGGCCGTCGACAGCTATTTCTCTGGTAAGCATCGTGCAGTATCCATCTTTTCCCTCCACTTTTGCAGTGATCGTATGTATTTTGTTTGATAATTTGTTTGTGGAGAAATCACTGATCCCGTCAGCATTGATGGAGCTGCTTCCAAGGGTTCCCTGAATGTTGCTGCTCCAAACAACCTGCGCGCCATCCTTTTGATTTGTGACTTTTGCCTGGAAAACAATAGTATCTCCGGGTGCATAATGACAATATATATCCGGCAGGGTGAAAGTCAGTGTGGGAAGGAAGGATATCGGATCGGTGTAATTGACATCTACATTCACTTGCCTGATCTCGCCATCACCCAATACAATTGTTGTTTTCCCCGAAATACTGCCCACCTCGGCATAAACGTCATATACTCCTCCGGGGATCCCTTCAAATTTTATTGTGCCATATTGGTCTGTGACCCCGTCATCCGTTCTGGGGACCGTAAAAACATGCACGCCCTTCATGGGATCGGTATCATACTGGACTTTTATCAAAAGGCTGCTGGATTTTTTTTCTTTTTTGCAGGAAACGAAAGGAAATACAAGAACTGTCAGCAAAATCAAACCAATTGTGAACCATTTTGAATTGTTCATTTTCAATAGTGTTAGGATTAATCTTGACAAGATTAAGAAAAATATTAATTCAATATTTTATTATTAAAAATTTTTCATCGAAGTTATTTTATACGGTATTATTTTTTTTGTGGTGCCGGGATTTGACGGACAGGGGAGATGAATATATTTAATATGTTTCAAAAAGACCGAAAGTCCAGCAGGTATCGTATGGAGTCTTCTCGTAATAATCAAGCTCCCTTGCTTTTGTCAGTCTTTGATTGTAATTGCCGGCATCGGCACTATATCTGTTACGATGATCATACATAAAAGTTTCAGGAGCAAATTCTTCAGGCAAGTACGAAAAATTCAGGGAAAGTCAGGATATTTCTTTAAAGCAGACGTGGAATATAACATGACCTACCTTGCTGTTTTGTTTTCTATGTGTCAGTAAAATAGACTTATTGCCAAAAATGGCGGGAATTCTTAGAACCTTGTGATGTTTTCAATCATTGAGAAAAAGATACGGGATGAAAAAAGAAGGGAACCTGGTATGCAATAATATTATAACTTTGTATAGTCATTCTGAAATATGTATGAGGTTAAAAAATGGCCAGTTAACTTCAGGGGGTCAGTTAATGCGGAATATCAAAATTATTCACCGGAATTCAGACAAAAGAGTTAAAAATATAAAATTGTAAACAAATGAAAACAAATAGTAACATTACTCTTTCATTGATACTTCTTCTTTTTTGCATTACAGGGGTATCTGCACAAACAGAAGGTTTAAAACCTGAAATCAAACATCCAATTTATTTTGATGTTTCTCCTCCGTTAAGAGATATACCGCCAATTGTACATAAAACAGACAATACCTGGAAAGTAATTAAAAATTATTTTGATGTAAGAAAAAATCAAAATAAAGAGACATTTCCTTCTGATTGGCTGGATCCATTGATTCAACATCGTAAAATGATCCCTACAACGGATACGACAATAGAAAATTTTTTAGGAAACACCAATACCCAGGGTTATGATCCACCGGATACTTATGGTGATGTTGGGCCGAATCATTACTTTCAGATAGTAAATTGCCATTTTTCCATATATAGCAAAACGGGGACATTGCTTCTTGGTCCTACAAGTAATGAAACCATTTGGAGTGGGATGCCTCATAATTCAAATGGCGGGGATGGTATAGTTATGTATGACGAACAGGCAGATCGCTGGCTTGTCGCTCAACTTTCATATCCCAGCGGATACGACCTTGAAATGATAGCTGTATCCCAGACCCCCGATCCGACTGGTAGCTGGTATCGCTGGGAATATAGTTTTACCGGTTTACCCGACTATCCTAAATTCGGAGTATGGCCGGATGGATATTATATGGCTGTCAATCGTTTTAATGCCAGTGGTACTAACTATCTTGGAACAGGACAAGCCGCTTTTGACCGTACAGCAATGCTTGCCGGTGATTCCGCGGCACGAATGGTTTATTTAACATTACCTTCTAATAATAACGCATATGCACTTCTTCCCTCGGATTGTGATGGAGCATTTCCACCATCAGGAACGCCAAATTATTTTACTTATATGATGGATGGTCCTGATTATTTAGGTATTTATGAATTTCATGTGGATTGGACAAATACAGCCAATTCGACATTCAGCAATTTTCTTCAGCTGCCGGTGGCTACTTTTAATGATAATATTGGTAACATTCCCCAAAAGGGAACAACCAGGCTGGCCGAAGCTCTTGCTGACCGGTTAATGTTCAGATTGCAATTTCGTAAATTCAGTGATCACTGGTCCATGGTATGTAATCATACTGTGAGCGCCGGATCTAACCTTGCAGGTGTTCGCTGGTATGAATTAAGAAAAACTACAGGATTATGGAGTATTTATCAGCAATCTACTTATTCTCTGTCAGACGGCAATTCCCGTTGGATGGGAAGCGTCGCAATGGATACTGCCGGTAATATGGCACTTGGTTATTCTATTTCCAGCAGCAATATGTACCCAGCTATAAAATATACAGGCAGATTAAAAAATGATTCACTTAATGCAATGGATATTTCTGAAAAAGCAATTTTCTATGGTACAGGTTCAAATACTTCAAGTGATGGCGGTGGATACGCCCGCTGGGGCGATTATAGTTCTATGACCGTGGATCCTTTTGATGGAATGACTTTCTGGTATACTCAACAGTATAATATAAATATGGGAACTAATTGGCAGACAAGGATAGCATCATTTAGTTTTGTAATTCCTATTGGTATTGTTGTCACAGCAACTCCCGACACCCTTTGCCTTGGTGATTCAACTCAACTATATGCCACGGCAACTGGTGGTTCCGGCACATTTACTTATTCATGGACATCCATTCCAACCGGATTTACATCAACCATTCAAAATCCGGTAGCATTTCCGATCATCACAACAAGATATATTATAGCCGTGAATGACGGCAGCTCTACAAAAACAGATACAATTAAGGTAACTGTTAACGGAGAACCCACCGCTAATGCAGGTGCAAATGCATCCTATCCGGATACTATAATTATATTCCCCGTTACCGGGACCGCAACGAATTACAGTTCGGTAAAATGGCTGACAGCAGGTGATGGACATTTTAATGCAGATACCGTTCTTGCTACAGATTATTACCCCGGGCCAAATGATAGGCAAAATGGCGGCGTTCTTCTGACACTCCAGGCAAATCCGATAATTCCTTGTTCTGATACGACTACTGATACCGTATTTATTTCACTTTCCTTTCTTGAGGGAATTGCATCGAATGGAAAAGTTGGTTTTGATATGAACATTGTACCGAACCCCACCACGGGCTTTTTTAATCTGGTTGTTCAAGGAGCCAGGGATATGGATCTGATAGTCAGGATATCAGATATCGCAGGGAAAACAATATTCATGGATCAGGAAAGACCTCTTGCACAAGAATATTCAAAACCAATTGATATCTCAGGGTTTCCCAAGGGTATCTACATGGTTAAGGTACAGGGTAACAATCAGTCGATCACGAAAAAACTTGTGATTCAGTGACATTCTGTATTTATTCCTTGTCATAAAGGGGATGAAATACAAAGCAGATTCTCCCGTGAATAAAAACAAGGCCCGGAAAGGAAGTTTCAACTATCCCGTACTTCTGATCATTTGTGGTATTGTTCTTTTCACGGGACTATTATACCGCAATTCCCTGAAAGGAGAGTTTTTGAGTTATGATGACACGGAGAACGTTGTCAATAACCCGGTCATTCAGCAATTATCGTTAGAAACCCTGCCCCATTTTTTTTATACAAGCAATTTATATATGTATACTCCTGTTACATTTATAAGTTATGCTTTTGATTATAAGATGAATGGATTAAATCCGTTTTATTTTAAGCTGACCAATTTACTCCTTCATCTCGTCAATATTATTTTGGTTTATCTGTTTTCAATGCAAATCCTGAGAAAACAAAATCCTGCAATTTTGCTTGCCCTGTTGTTTGCAGTCCATCCTGTGAATGTCGATTCCATTTCATGGATTTCAAGCAGGAGCAACCTGTTATCTGCTTTATTTTTTCTCTTAACCTTAATTCTTTACCTGGTCTATCTTCAGAAAAGTAAAACTGCTTTTTTACTATTGTCAATAATCACTTTTGTATTATCCTTGTTATCCAAATCATCGGGTGTAATGCTGCCTTTTACACTATTATTCATCGATTTTCTTCAGAAAAGAAAATTTACGTTCCGGCTTATTCTTGAAAAAGCACCTTACCTGTTTATTAGTTTACTGGTTGGTTTACTGACAATCTATTTCCGCACAGATTCAGGAAACACACAAACCATGGCAGAATATACCTTATCAGACCATATTTTAATGATCTGTTTTTCGATCATGGTATATATTTTCAGGGCAATATCCCCCGTTCATCTGTCAGAGGTATATGCCTATCCTGTTAAAGCCGGTGGATTTCTGCCTTTCTGGTATTATTTGGCGCCCGTAGCTATTATTTGTGCAGGATTGGCGATTTATCGTTTAAAAACACTGAAACGTGAACTTGTCTTTGGGATTTGTTTTTTTCTGATCAATATCATCCTTACCCAGGTGATCTTCCTTGAAGATGGTTTTATGGCCAATCGCTATGCCTATTTACCTTATATTGGATTATATTTTATACTGGTAAAAGTTTATGATTTTTATACCATCCGATCCCATAAAGTAAAAATGTATCTTTCATCATCAGTTTTACTTCTGCTTCTTGTTTTCGCATTTTTAAGTTACCAGCGATCCATGGTCTGGACGAATACTCTAACCTTGTTTGATCATGTCATCAGACAATCGCCTGATATAGCATTTGCATATGACAACAGGGGTATCGCTAAATATAACGGCAACGATCTTAATGGTGCCCTGGTTGATTATGACCAGGCAATCAAATTAAACCCAAAATATGCCGGAGCATTTTATAACCGGGGAATCGTCTTTTATGCTGTGCAGGAATATGAAAAAGCAAGGATTGATTACACAAAAGCGATTGAGTTGAATCCCGGGTTTGCGAGCTCCTATGCAGCACGGGGAATACTTGAAATGGATGTCTTTAAGAATGATTCGCTTGCCCTGATGGATTATAATAAGGCGATTGGAATAAACCCTGCTTTTGGATTAGCTTATTATAACAGGGGAATACTTGAATTGCGAATGAATGATGTTTCAAATGCCTGCAAGGATTTTTGGAGGGTAAAGAACCTGGGATATTCAAAGGCTGACGATTTAATTTCCCATTATTGCACCTCACCCCCTTCCGGGACTACAGATTAAATCCACCCCTTCAATTTATAATAAGCTGTTGCGAACATTTCCCGGATGATCAATTCTTCATAATGTAATTCCCGAGTTTGACACCATAATTTTGTAATTAATTTATTTACAGCATAGTAATAACAGGCATTTAGGTTTGTGCCACTACATTTTGATCTTTTTATAGGATTTTTGGCGGTATTCTCATGTTCATAG
>CAIYUC010000081.1 GCA_903929315.1 uncultured Bacteroidales bacterium | reverse complement strand
TCTATTGACCGTACAAAGAATGTAAAAATGCTCGAGTCTAAGCGAATATTTTTACAAAAAAGGTTATTAAAAATCGAATCAGAGTTAAACCTATATGCTTGTCAACCAAGCAGCTTGGTTTTTAGTTAGATGAAAGTGAAGGGGTGGACAGAATCGATTATGGATTGCAAATTTGACCTGTTCCAATATTTTTTTGGTTATGTCAACTTCCTGTTTTATTTTTGTAAGAAAGACAAAAAAAATTACGGTCTATTTAGCAGCCAGGTGGCTCAACCTAAAAAGGCAACCGAATGACCTGCACGGAGGGAGTATTGAAAGCGACAAGCATTGACAAGCCAGTCATCGATTGGAAGGGTATCTCTTCATTTCTCCTCATCACCTTTGTCATCACATACGTTATTGAAGGAGCTCTGATCCTGAGCGGTAATTCGCCTTTGGTGAAGGGTTTGGGACAGTACACAATCGCCCTGGTGATGTGGGTTCCCGGGTTAGCAACCATTTTGACGATCAAGTTTGTCACCCGTGAAGGTTTTGACATTACCAATATACACTTTGGCGGATGGCGTCCTTATGTGACAGTAGGTCTGATCATCCCGGCCTGCTTTATGCTTATTTATGGATTGACATGGATTTTGGGACTTGGGCAACCCGATTGGACATTACAGTATTTCAAAAATCTGTTCATCACGGCAGGTGTTAAAGTGCCAACGATCCCCTCCCCATATGTGATTTGGCCTGTGCTCTTTTTGGCGTCGCTACTGGTTGCCCCCTTTTTTAACAGCATTTTCGCGTTTGGCGAGGAATTGGGCTGGCGGGGCTACTTGCTTCCCAAGTTGCTTCCACTTGGGAAGCCGTTAGCTTACCTGCTGTCAGGTATCGTTTGGGGACTCTGGCATTTGCCTTTAGTGTTGGTCGGGTTCATGTATCCCGGCTACCCCCTTTTAGGCATGCTGCTGTTCACCATGTTGACCACTGTCCTGGGCATATATATAAATGAATTAACCTTGCGTCACCATAGCTCAATTTTGGCAGGGTGGATACATGGGGTAGTCAATACCCAGAGACTTGGAATGTGGGCCGTGCTCTTTCCCAAAACTAATCCATTACTTGGCGGTTTTTCCGGAATACTGGGCATCGGTATCTGGCTTGTTTTAGGAATATGGGAAAGTCATCGCAATGTTAGGTGATTGGTGAACAGAAAACAGATACTCGATGCTCGATACTCGATACTCGTGGTGTGAGTATGGGGATTATGTCACAGTTACCACTGACTACTGACTTATAGACAGGCGGACCGAAAGGATTACGAATTATGATAAGTTTTGAAGCCTGTTGCTTGAGGCCTGTAACCTTCAGCCTGTAGTCTGTGGCTTTAATATGTTTTCTACATCCTTATACAATAAATATGAATAAAAGGAATAATTTTACCGGATGAAAAAAGTTTTGGTTCAAGAGGTTTATCTTAAAATTTTACATTATGAATCCAGCTCAATTACATCTCTTTTTTAGCCATTTTCCTATTGTGGGACTTGTTTGTGCAATCCTGGTAAATCTTTATTCGTTATTTAATAAGAGTCATGAACTTGAAAGGCTATCCCTATGGTTTTATGTGGTTTTAGGGATTTTTGCACTGCTTGCTTATCTTACCGGGGATGGAGCTGAAAAAATAATGGAAACCTATCCTGGTATAACTGAAGATATTATTGAACCTCATGAGAACATTGCGCTTTTTTTCTTTATCGGGCTGATGATTACTGCCGGAATAGCTATGATAGGGCTATATATTACAAAAACGAAAGAAAAATCATTGAAGAGGTTTACTTTAATTTTGTTAATTGCCGGGATACTTCTGGGGATCCTTGCTGGTTTCACAGGGTCAACGGGAGGAGCTATCAGACATACGGAGATTAAGCAGGGATCTTACGTTAAGACTAAATGATTGGTGAATGTTGAACGGGTAGGAAAACTGATGCCCTACCGATTATCAATGGAAAACCTTCCTGCGCCAATGATCAGGAGAAAGATCAATCCGCAGATCATACAAAAATCGACTCTTGCCTCATGCATGGTATTCCAGAATCCGTGCTTCATCAGCAGCGGATATTTCGTTGTATAAATAGCCACTAAAATATCGATCAGTAAGGGAATGGATGCCAATCTTGAGTAAAGTCCCAGGATGAGCATAGCTCCACAGCCGATCTCAACCACACCGACAAAAGGCGCCGAAAACTCAGGCCAGGGAATCCCGATTGTCGTAAAGCGCCCGACACCTAAAACTGCAGGAAAAAGGAATTTCTGGATCCCCTCGGTAAGGAATACCATACCCACCATTAATCGTATAATGATCGTTACACTGCCGTCTGAAATTTTCATGATACCTGATTTTATGATTTTCAATAACAAAAGTAATGCATTAACCTAACTTATTATAAGGTGATGGATTAATCTTTTTGAATAATTCAGAATTCCGCAGTACACGGGACAGTCGGGACAATCGGGATAATCGTGACAAGCACAATCGGGCATCGAGTATCGAGGATCGAGCATCTATTTAAATAACCGGATATATTCAGCACCTTCCGACGTAATGTATCCCCTCAACATGGCTTCGGTATTGAAAGGCATGGTTATATTGCCATCTTTATCGACGCCAATAAGGCCTCCTTCAGCGCCCTGCATTTTTAATTTTTCCATGATCTCATGAGTACCGGCTTCATCAAGTGACATGCCACGGTATTCCATTTGTGCAGAAATGTCATACGCCACGACATTACGGATAAAAAATTCCCCATGTCCTGTGCATGAAACCGCGCAGGTTTTATTGTTCGCATAGGTACCGGCTCCAATGACCGGGGAATCCCCGACCCGTCCTTTCATTTTGTTCGTCATGCCTCCTGTCGATGTCGCGGCAGCAAGATTGCCATCCTGATCCAGGGCCACTGCACCCACAGTACCATGATGTGTAACGGTATCCTTTTGCAAAGGTTTTCCCTGTTGCCTGGCTTTCTGCAACTCGTCCCACCTTTCTTTTGTATAAAAATAGGATGGATCTACAATCTCAAGACCCTGTTGTTTAGCGAATATCTCAGCTCCCCCATCAACAAGCATTACGTGGTTTGATTTTTCCATCACAGCACGGGCAGCAGAGATTGGGTTTTTAATGGTCGTCACTCCGGCTACTGCGCCGGCTTTCAGGGTTTTTCCATCCATGATCGAGGCATCCATTTCATTTTTCCCTTCTGCTGTAAATACACTGCCTTTACCTGCGTTAAAAAGCGGGGAATCTTCCAGCATTCTGATAACCGTCTCGACGGCGTCAAGGCTTGTACCGTTATTCTTCAGGATTGCTGCCCCTGCATCGAGCGTTTCTTTGATCTTCAACCAAGCCGCTTTATTCTTTTCGTCGTTCATTTTGTCTTTATTGGCATTTCCTGCTCCTCCATGAATAACGAGGACCCATTTTTTGTTTGTGTTAGCCGGGGTCATTGTTGGCTGCTGCGCTGAAAGACTGAAACCACCTAACGAAAAGAGAATTATTACGATAATTATTGATAGCGAAGAACTGTATCGGTTATACCTTAAATTCAAGATTGTTTTCATAAATTATTTTGCTTTAGACCTATTAAAAACATTTTACCAAAAAGCCTTTCTTTTACCGCAAAGACGCGAAGACGCAAAGTACTCTAAACCAATAATTTATTGGCGTCTTAGCGTCTTTGCGGTGAAAAAGAACTGTCCGGTTACTATAAAAAGCGTTATTGATTTCATCAAATTAAATTCTTCAACAACTCCGTGAAATTTACCAACCCGCTCACCTGAAGGATGGTAAGTATAACGGACAACACGATCACAGCACGGATAAAACCTGCGCCTTTTTTCACTGCCAAGTAACTGGCTATCAATGCCCCGATCACACTGCCAATGGAGAGGATGATACCATAAAGGTAATTGACTTTCCCATCGATCATAAATACCAACAAGGCAAAGATAGCATACAGAAAAACGATCAGGTTTTTAACGGCATTTGCTTTCACGAGGTCATAACCGACTCCCAGAACCAATGAAAGGAGCAGGAAGTAACCGACACCGACCTGTATAAAGCCCCCATAAAATCCTACTACGAAGAAGATGATAACCTGCCACCATTTTATCTTGCCCTTCAACAACAGGGAGTTTTCTTTCAGCCATTTGTCAGGTTTGTAAAAGAGGAAAAAAACCATGATGACCATGGCAACACAGATGGCTATTTCGATGACTTTTTCTTTTACATCCACGGCAACATAGGCTCCGATAACCGAACCGACAGTAGCCGGAATACCAAGCCAGATGGGTTTCATCGAGTCAAACATTTTCTGCTTTGTAAAACTGCTGACCGATGAAAAGGTCTGAAAAAATATGCTGATACGGTTTGTGCCATTGGCAATATTGGCCGGTAAACCTAACAGGATTAGAAGCGTCAGGCTAATGACAGAGCCGCCACCCGACAAGGTGTTGATAAAACCGACGAAAACACCGGCAATTATTATGACGATTATGATGGGGAGGGACATGGTGTTTAGTTATTATGTAATTTGTTGTCAGATGCCGGATTCCAGATGCCAGATGCCGGATGCCAGATACCGGATGTAGTTATTTATCCTGAATCCTGGGGCTTGAAGCCTGCAGCCTTTAGCCTGCTATGTTTCCTTCCAAAAGTAAAAAAGATCACCAGCCCTACCATCAGCCAGATAATGAATCTCATCCAGTTTGTTATTCCCAGTTGTGCCATAAGATAAAAGTTGGTCAATAGTCCGAGGACAGGGATCAATGAAAGCTTTCTTGCCACGGCAAAAATAGTAAGAATCACCGCTGCTATTATAAAAAGAAGCAGGGGAAATTCCTGTTGAAGCAGATACCGGATGCCGGAAGAATTATGAATATTGTTCAAAACTCCATTCATCTCCGGGGGATTCCAGAAATAAAGGATGATAAAAACTCCCATCCATACCAGGGGCAAAGCATAGCGGCTGTTGATATACTTTACCCTGAATCCTTTTTCCTTTCCCTGTTGTTCAGGACTTCTTGTCTGTTTATCGAGCATCAGCACTCCGCCTGAAACGAGCACAAATGCAAAGAGTGTTCCGATGCTGGTGAGGTCAGTGACCTCGGTCAGGTTCAGGAACAAAGAAGGCACCCCGACAATGATCCCGGTGAGAATGGTCGAAAACCCGGGAGTTTTGTATCGCGGATGAAGCCTGGAAAAGATCTTCGGCAATAATCCGTCGCGACTCATACTCATCCAGATGCGCGGTTGACCGACCTGGAAGACCAGAAGGACGCTGGCCATAGCAATGATCGCACTCACGGCAATCACGCCTGAAAGCTTGGTAAGGTGAAGCTTATCAAATGCATAGGCAAGCGGATCGCCCACCCCCAGCTCTGTGTAATGAACCATTCCCGTCAGCACCAGGCTGATCAGGATATATAAAACCGTTGTGATAGCGAGGGCGTAGATCATCGATCTGGGAAGATCTTTTTTCGGATTTTTGCATTCCTCAGCCGTGGTAGAGATCGCGTCAAATCCTATATATGCAAAGAAGACTCCCGCGACGCCTTTCAGCACTCCTCCTACGCCATTCGGCGCGAACGGACTCCAGTTTCGTGGGTTGATATAAAACGATCCCACCCCGATCACAACCAGGAGGATCGCAATTTTAAGCAGTACCATGGTATTGCTCGCCATCTTGGCCTCATAGATTCCTATGTAAACAAGGTACGTAATGAAGACCGTAATGGCAAAGGCCGGGATATTTGCGATAATATGCAGGCTTCCCAAGTGGGGAGCATTCATCCATGCAAAATAGGCTTTCTGGACTCCGGCAGACAAACCGGAGATAGCCGTACCATGCGCGATATCATTCACCGCAAGATGATATCCTCTCACTGCACTGAGGTAATCGATACTGAGCCAGTCGGGAAAAGGAAGGCCAATACCATTAAGCAATGCAGTGAAGTATTCCGACCAGGATATAGCAACTGCAATATTCCCTACAGCGTATTCCATGATCAGGTCCCAGCCGATGATCCATGCGATCAGTTCGCCAAAACTCGCATAAGCATACGTGTAAGCGCTTCCGCTGATGGGAATGCGGGAAGCAAATTGCGCGTAACACATGGCCGAAAAGCCACAGGCAATGGCTGTGAAGACAAATAAAAGGGAGACCGCCGGGCCACCGCTGGCTGCTGCATTTCCGATCGTACTGAAAATCCCTGCCCCGACAATGGCTGCGATACCCAGCCCGGTGAGATCCCAGACATTCAGGCTTCTTTTTAATTTTGTTGTTTCACCCAAATGCTCCGAGGCATCCTGAATTATCTTATCGATCGATTTTTTCCTGAACAGATCGGTATAACCCACGCGGCGGATAGTTTCGGTAAAAGTATATAGATTTGACCAAAAAGTGGTAATTTGGCTCAAAAAATCAGGCGATGAGGATTGCAATCTTTGGAGCGAATGGCAAAACGGGGATACTTATTGTGTACCAAGCCCTAGATAAAGGACACCAGGTTACCGCTTTCGCCCGTGACCCTTCAAGGGTTACCATCACGCATAAGAATATCCGGATCGTACAGGGCGATATTCTTGAATATGAAAAAGTGAAACAGGCTGTGGAGGGACAGGAAGCCATCATCAGCGCTCTCGGGTCGGATAAGAACAGGAAGAACACCATATTATCTGACGGCACAAGGAACATCATCCGGGCGATGGAAGAGTGCCATGTAAAACGGTTTATCTGTATGTCAGCAGCCGGAATCCTAAGGAATGACGCAGGTTTTCTTTTCGGGAGGATCATTATCCCCCTCTTTTTAAATCATACTTACGATGATAAGATCAGGCAGATGGAGATCATCAAACAAAGCAACCTTGATTGGGTTATCATACGGCCCACAAGTCTTACCGATGCCCCAAAAACCGGCTCTTACAAAATCAGCCCTGATAAACCGGTTTCTTCCCGTATCCCGCGGGCAGACATTGCGGATTTTATGCTGAAACTGCTTACAAATAAACAATACGACCGCCAATTACCGGCGATCTCAAGTTAATATAAATCTATTGACCTTAAAGTTAAAACGCACTTTCTCGAACAATGGGAAAAGTATTTTGGAAAACCGTTAGGAAGCGTTTCGAATAATTGTCAGATAATAGTAACAAAATGACAAAGTCACAAAGTCACAAATATTTATTTAATTTTATCATGTCAAATTGTTAAAGATCTTCCTATGAAAAAAATTCTACTGCTTTTTATAGCATTTGTTATGGGATATACTGTTTGTGCCCAAAAACAAAAAGTCAGAACCGACAGTATAACGCTTCAGAAAATCCTAAGCGAAGTCATGGTAATGAAAAATAAAATGTCCGCAGATAGTGTTCCCGTCCGCCAAATGATCAGTGACAGCCTGCTTAAAGTGATGAGCATTGGGATTGTGGGAAAATCAAGACCTTTAAATACCGCTTATTTCGGCGATCACATCTCGCTTAAATTAAATGACCTAGATAGGTTCACCAGTTTACAGAATTCCTTCCGTAAGAAAGGGGCTAATGATTCTTTATCCGAAATAATACTTTATATCAACGGAAACCCGATGCGGGATATCGGCGTCTGGTCTGTCAATTCATACGAAAAAACCCTGATCTTTCATCTGGACCGTCATTCTTCCTACCTCGCTAAGCTCTATCCTTATTTTCCTTTTCTCTGGTCAAAAATCCATGTTTATATAAGTGTGGGTTTCAGGAACGGAGTTTACATCGGGACCGAAGGAATGGGAAATAAATTTTATCTGCAATACATTAACAACTGGGCATGGCTGCTGACCCTTTTCCTGATCGCTGCGATCATTGTTTCTTTTCTGCTCCTTGCGATACAAACCAACCTGATCCGGATCGGGGATAAACACAGTCCATACAGTCTCGGTCTTACCCAATTAGCCTTC
Source organism: uncultured Bacteroidales bacterium (assembly GCA_903929315.1). Taxonomy (GTDB): domain Bacteria; phylum Bacteroidota; class Bacteroidia; order Bacteroidales; family FEN-979; genus CAIYUC01. Next base: position 8,279 of record CAIYUC010000081.1, on the reverse strand, counting down.
TGGACCCTTATTATTTCTGCTTCATTCCTGTATATATGGGTGATCACGGGAGAGCTCACCTCAATTACCGGATCCACTCTTGTCCTGTTATCGATCAGCATGGCTACAACGGCCGGTTCCCGTTTAGTGGATATCCGGAGAGATCCAAAATCACCAAAAGAGATCCCACCTTCCGACGGATTTATAAAAGATGTTCTTTCCGATAGTCTCGGTTATAGCGTTCATCGTTGTCAGATGTTTCTCTGGACGATCATTTTAAGCATTATTTTCATCAGCGATGTCATTGTGAAGCAAAAAATGCCCCAATTGGATACTACCCTCCTGGGATTAATGGGTATCAGTTCAGGCGCTTACGTCGGATTGAAGATGATCGAAAATAACCCGGGTGATGATGAGGATTCCGCAAAAGAAAAGAAAAACAAGCATCACAATACGTAATCTGTCTATAAAACAATATCTTCAAAAACTAATTGTGAACTGGTGAATTGGTAAGTTATATCAACCAATAATGAATTCGAGAATGACGAATGACGAATTCAATGCTGTCGTAATCCCTGCCTGCGGCAGGAAGGCGTAATTCGTAATCAATATAAGGCATCTGGTCGAATGGAAGCTTACTTTAATAACGATTCTACTGCAGCGATAATACCTTCAACGTCATAACCACATTCGTGGTGAAGTTCCGCAATGGTGCCTTGTTCAATAAAATGGTCGGGGATGCCAAGCCGTTGTATCCGGGCATTGTAACCGTGATCCGACATAAACTCGATGACTGCGGATCCCAGTCCACCCACAACAGTACCGTCTTCCAATGTTATGATTTTGTTGAATTTTTTGAAAACCTCGTGTAACAAGTTTTCATCAATGGGTTTAAGGAAGCGCATATCAAAAAGTGCCACCGGGATCCCTTCCTTTTCAAGCATTTCACAAGCTTTTACGGCATCATTCCCTACATTACCAATAGAAATAATGGCGGCCGGTTTCCCATCCCGGATCATTCTTCCTTTCCCGATCTCCAATTCGCGGAAAGGCGTTTTCCATTCCGGCATCACTCCCCTTCCCCTCGGGTAACGGATGACAAATGGTCCCTTGTTCCCTGACTGGGCGGTGTACATCATATCCCGAAGCTCTTCCTCATTCATGGGAGCGGCAACCGTCATATTCGGAATGCACCGCATATAGGCAAGATCGAACGAACCATGATGGGTTGCCCCGTCTTCACCCACCAAACCGGCACGGTCAAGACAAAATACCACTTGCAGCTTCTGGATTGCCACATCATGAATGATCTGGTCATAGGCTCTTTGCATAAAAGAGGAGTAAACATTGCAGAATGGGATCATCCCGGATGCAGCAAGTCCTGCGCAGAATGTGACTGCATGTTGTTCGGCAATACCTACATCAAAAGTCCTGTCGGGCATCTTGTTCATCATAATGTTGAGCGAACAGCCGGTGGACATGGCAGGTGTAATTCCAACGATCTTTGGATTCATTTCCGCCAGCTCCACGATCGTCCTTCCAAAAACTGTCTGGTATTTTGGCGCCTGCCCGATACATTTATCTTCAATGATCTCGCCGGTATTTTTATCAAACAATCCCGGGGAATGATATACCGTTTGTTCTTTTTCCGCCTTTTCGAAACCCTTGCCTTTAATGGTTATTATATGCAGAAGCTTGGGCCCCGGAATATCCTTAAGATCTTTTAAAAGTTTGGTCAGACGTATCACATCATGACCGTCCACAGGACCGAAATACCTGAAATGGAATGCTTCAAAAAGGTTACTCTGGTTTAAAATTGTTGATTTGAGGGCATTCCCGATCTGCTTGACAACAGCCCTTGAATTCTTTCCGTATTTTGTACCCCCGCCGAGCAAAAACCAAATCTTGTCCCTGATCTTGTTATATGTTTTTGAGGTAACGATATCGGCAAGATAATCCTTGATGGCGCCGACATTCTTGTCGATTGCGATACCATTATCATTCAGTATCACCAACAGGTTGGCATTCGATACTGCCGCATTATTCATGGCCTCCATCGCTATACCACCCGTTATCGACCCGTCGCCAATGATCGCAACATGGTGCCTGTCCTTTTCATTGCTAAGTTTTGCCGCAACACCCATGCCCAGCGCGGCAGAAATGGATGTGGATGAATGTCCCACGCCAAATGCGTCATATCCGCTTTCCGACATTTTCGGGAAACCACTGATCCCTTTATACATCCGGTTCGTATGAAAAACATCCTTGCGGCCTGTCAGGATCTTATGTGCATAAGCCTGGTGACCGACATCCCAGATGATCTTATCAAAGGGCGTATTGAATATATAATGAATGGCAACGGCAAGCTCAACGGTACCCAGACTTGCTCCCAAATGTCCGGGATTGGTTGAGACCATATCAAGGATGAACTGACGAAGCTCTCCGCATAGTGCAGGAAGTTCTTCAATATCCAGTTTTTTCAGGTCGGAAGGATAATTTATCGTGGCTAACAGATTGCCAACCTTTGCATTCATCAAGGGTAGATTAATTAGGCACACAAAAGTAAGAATTTGGCTGCACAAATGTCAAAAGTTAAAATGCAAAAGTTAAATGTCAAATTGGAAAAGTCAATTGCAGAATAATACATTTTGAATTTTGCCTTTTGAATTTTAAGATGATCATATCAATCCCAATTCGAGAAGCGCCGATTCGGAAAGCATTTCTTTTGACCAGGGCGGATCAAAGACGATTTCTACCTCCACATTCTTTATGCCCTGCACTTTTTGCACCTCGAATTTAACCATTTCAGGCATATCTTCGGCTATAGGGCAATTGGGGGCAGTAAGTGTCATCCGTATATGAACATTTGTATTTTCATCGATCTTCAGTTCATAAATGAGTCCAAGATCGTAAATATTTACGGGGATCTCCGGATCATAGATCTGCTTCAGGGCAGTAATGACTTTGGTTTCAAGGTCTTTTTCTTCAGTTTCCATCGGTCAGCGAAATGGAGGGCAAAGGTAACGAAAATTCGTTTAGGAAAATTCCTAATTAGCGCGCGTCTCTGACGCGTGCTGAGATTAGAAATTCCCCATTGACATACGTCTCTGACGCGTGTTCAGGTATATCACGCACGCGTCAGAGACGCGCGCGAACTGGGGTATCCAGTATCCAGTATCAGCCTGCTTTCAATTTAAACGCCATGGCATACAATTTCATCTGCTTGATCATGGAGGTAAGCCCATTTGAGCGGGTAGGGGAAAGATGTTCCCGCAAGCCGATGGTATTGATGAATTCCAGCTTCGCTTCAATGATATCTTCTGGTGTTTGGTTGGAAAGGACACGGATCAGAAGATTGACAATCCCTTTCGTTATAATAGCATCGCTGTCGGCCGAGAAAATGATCCTGCCCTCCTTCTGTTCGGCAAAGAGCCACACCTGCGACTGGCACCCGGTGATCACATACTGGTTGGTCTTGTACTTTTCATCGATCAGGGGTAGCGTTTTCCCCATCTCGATAAGGTAAGTGTATTTGTCCATCCAGTCTTCAAACAAGGAAAACTCGCTGATAATTTGCGCTTCAATCTCAGGAATGGCCATATTTACATGGTTTATTATGTATAAATTTTTAACTGTTCACTATTCACTGTTCACTAACGAAATACATATCAACCTCTCCCTTGTGTTTCGCAACAATTTTACCCCTATACGTGCAGGTGAATTTATCTTTCACCAATTCATACGTGCTGCCGCTGATGTTCACATTGCCGGGGTCGCAACTGCTTTCCATTCGGGCGGCGAGGTTTACGGTGTCGCCCCAGATGTCGTAAGAGAATTTTTTGGTACCTACAATGCCTGCCACCACCGGACCTGTGTGGATGCCGATGCGTATTTCAAAGGCTATTTCCCCTTTGCCTTCTTTTTCTTGCCGGCGGTTGAGCATAAAATTTTTCATTTCGAGCGCTGCCATTACCATGTCGAAAGCATGGGTGTAACTTAAAGTGGGCACTCCGCTAGCACACATGTAAGCATCGCCAATGGTTTTTATTTTTTCTATGTTATGTTTCTGCAAAATGTCATCGAAGGCACTGAAGCAATAATTAATTTCATGCACCAGCAACTCGGCACTTACCTTTTCGCTCACTCTGGTGAAGTCCTTGAAATCGGTAAACATCACCGTAACCATGCTGAATGTTTTGGGCTGGCATTGCCCGGTTTGTTTTAATTCTGCTGCCACTTCTGCAGGGAGAATGTTTAACAGTAAATCATCCGATTTTTTCTTTTCGGCCTTTAATTGTTCCGTCCGTGCTTCAACTTTTTGTTCCAATATTTTATTCTGGTTCAGGATCAGTTCTTCTTTTTCTCTTCTTTCATTTTCAAGATGCTTTTTGTTTTCGTTTGCCTCTTTCATTTTAATGGTTTCATCGATCGCTTTATTGAGCGTTATTTCAAAATCAGCAAAATCAATAGGTTTCAAAATAAAATCAAATGCCCCGCGGTTCATTGACACACGAATGTTATCCATGTCTCCATACGCCGAAATCATCACTGTTTTCTGAGTATGGTTGTTTTCCCTGATCTTGTCGAGTAGGGTAAGCCCATCCATCTCAGGCATATTGATATCACTCAGAATTAAATCGATTGACTTATCATGCGACAGCTTTTCCAATGCCTTCAGCCCGTTTTCCGCGAATTCAAAAATCAACTCCCCGTTTTTGACTCTGCTCCTGAATTTTTGCATGACCAGTAATTCCAGGTCCGGCTCATCATCGACTACTAATATTTTATGTGCCATGGTTTTATCTTGAAGTACTATTTAAAATACGTTGTTTGAGTGATGGGAAGTCAACCGGTTTGGTTATAAAATCACTGGCTCCCAGACGGGAAGCTTCATCCTGGTTGTGTGGATCGCCATAGGCCGAAATCATGAAGACTGTCAAATCCGGATACATTGATCTGATCCGTTTCAATAATTCCAACCCGTTCATACCTGGCATGTTGATATCCGACAATACCAGGATGAGATCAAAAGGCTCAAGCGTGGACATATAGGAAAGCGCCCGTTCAGCGCTTAGGGCAAACATCAGGGAAAATTCACCGGTTTTTATTTCATAACGGAATTTCTGACGGAACATCAGTTCCACATCGGGTTCATCATCTACTACAAATATTTTTATCATACGAACTAAAGTTTAAAATTACTGGTTTCATTTTATATTGGCAAACTTATTATAAATTCCGTCCCTTTTCCTTCCTCACTTTGTACCTCTATCTTGCCGCCATCAGCCTCACCCCCCGTCCCCCTCTCCTCCAGGAGAGGGGGTGAGGTGGTGGATTCATATCAATTGATTTATACTGGTAATGTAATAATAAACTTTGTTCCTTTGCCTTCTTCACTTACCACCTCTATTTTTCCTCCATGTGCCTTTACAATATCAAAGCTTAAACTCAATCCTAACCCTGTTCCCGTACCGGTTGGCTTTGTGGTGAAGAAGGGTTCAAAAATTCGTTGCTTTACAGATTCAGGTATGCCGGTGCCATTGTCTTTTATTTTGATGATCACGGAATGGGCTGTTGCCAGCGTTGTCAGCGTCAGGGTTGCACCGGGTTTGTCCTTGATGGCGTAAAAGGCATTGTTGATCAGGTTCAGCAGCACCCTTGATATATCCTGTTGTACTATGTTAATTTTTGGAAGGTTTTCTGCAAAATGACGTTCCATGCTGCAGTTAAAATCTTTTACATTGGCCCGCATGCCATGGTAGGCCAGGTTTAAATACTCATCGCAGAGCCTGTTGATGTCGGTGGGTTGTTTTTCACCCGTGCCGCTGCGGCTGTGCTCGAGCATGCTTTTTACAATCCCATCGGCACGCTTGCCATGTTCGTTTATTTTGGAAAGGTTTTGTTTGATGGTTTGTAACAATTCCTTTTTCTCTACTTCATCCCTGCTGTTTTCCAGTTCATCAATTAATTCATTGTTCAGCTCGGCGAAGTTGTTTACAAAATTGAGAGGGTTTTTGATCTCATGCGCAATGCCGGCGGTAAGCGCTCCCAGGGATGCAAGCTTTTCCTGTTGAACCAGTTGCGCCTGGGTTTCCTTCAGCTCATTATTTACTTTATGAAGTTCCTGATTGGTCCGTTCAATGATATGGTTTGATTTTTTTTGTTTCCTGAAACCGCGATAGATAAAAAACAGGAACAGCAGCGTCAGCGCCACCCCTGCAAAGCCGGCATAGGTAAATGCTTTTTGCTTCTGTAGTTTTAATGCCCCTGTTTCTTTCTCTTTTTCAAACTTTAAACTGTCGGCTACCTGCTTTTTGTCAAAGTTAAATTGCATCTGCTGCTGCGTTATTTTTTTGATATTTTCCTTATTGAACATGCTGTCGCGGGCGATGATGAACAGTTTGTAATGCTCCAGCGCCTGTTTAAAGTTGCCTTGTGCACTGTCCAATACTGCCAATTCTTTATAGCTATATTTAATATTCTCCAGACTGCTGATCTCTTTTGAAAGGGACAACGCTTTTTTCAGATATTCTGAAGCATCATTGTATTTTTTTTGTCTGATATAAATACTTCCGATGTTGTGGTAAGTAACAGCGATTTCATTTTTGCCTCCGATTTCTTCCTCTATTTTTAGAGCAGTGAAATAATTCTTCAACGCTTCGGGGTAATTGCCCAGGTCTTGATAAATAAGTCCGATGCTACCGGAAGACACAGCAATAATACTTTTACTCCCGATTTCCTGGCTGATTTTTAATGAAGCGAAAACATTCTTCAAGGCTTCGGGATAATTGCCTTGATCAAGATAAATACTTCCAATGATGCAGTAATCAAAAGCAATATCATTTTTATCCCCGATTTCCTGGCTGATTTTTAATGAAGCGTAAAGATTCTTCAGGGCTTCGGGATAATTGCCTTGATGCATATAAAGAACTCCAATGTTGCCGTAAGAATGAACAATGTCAAGTTTGTTGCCTCTTTCAATTTGTATTTTTAAAGCAGCGAAATAATGCTTCAATGCTTCGGGATAATTGCCCTGGAGGGAATAAATAGTTCCCATGTTACCATAAGAACCGGCAATGCCATTTTTGTCGCCAATTTCCAATTGTATCTTCAATGATTTTTTGACAAGTTCCAGGGCGGGTAAATAATCTCCTTTATTCATATTAATCACACCCATGCTATTATAAGCACTGCTAATTCCTTTTTTGTAGTCAAGTTGTTCAGATAAAGAAAGTGTTTGTTTGGCATAATCCATTGCTTTGTCAGGATTATTTCCCATATAAGCTTTGGACAGCTGGTTTAAAATCTTTGCCTTGGTGGTGTCCTGCTTTGCAGTTTTTAACCTGGATTGCAGGGAGTCGACAAGGTGCTGGTCCTGGGCAAGACAGTGAAGAGTGAAAAGTGAAAAGTGAAGAGTAAACAGTATAGTTAACAGTGAATAGTTAACAGTGAATAGTGTTTTACCTTTTACAAAGAAACGATTCATCTTCTTTGTTTTTATCAGATTATTTTCCATTTTTAGTATGTATAAATTTTTCATTATTAATGCGAATCAAGAGTTAAACTTAAATTGCCACGAAGTGGCTAAATATCAATAACCGTGGGTGTTAACCCATGGTTTGTACCTACCTGCAAGCCACAGCCACGAAGTGGTTGAACTCTAAAACTCTTGTTCAGCCCACTTCGGGGCTGCAATGCGCGAGGCATTTTCTTCCATGGGTTGCACCCATGGTTATTCAAGTTAAGCCCTTTCAGGGCATTGTGAATTTTATACATAATTCTTCAACCCTTGATTCACATTATTAACTATTCACTATTCACTGTTCACTAAACCGGTAGTGTTATTATAAATTCAGTGTATTCATTTTCTTTTGAGTCAACTTCGATCTTCCCGCCATGCGCTTTGATGATATCAAAACTTAAGCTCAGTCCCAACCCTGTTCCCGTACCGGTTGGCTTGGTGGTGAAGAAGGGTTCAAATATTTTTTGTTTCAGATGTTCCGGTATGCCGGTGCCATTGTCTTTTATTTTGATGATCACGGAATTGGCTGTTGCCAGCGTTGTCAGCGTCAGGGTTGCACCGGGTTTGTCTTTGATGGCGTAAAAGGCATTGTTAATGAGGTTCAGCAGCACCCTTGATATATCCTGTTGTACTACGTTAATTTTTGGAAGATTTTCTGCAAAATGACGTTCCATGCTGCAGTTAAAATCTTTCACATTGGCCCGCATGCCGTGGTAGGCCAGGTTTAAATACTCCTCGCAGAGTCTGTTGATGTCGGTGGGTTGTTTTTCACCTGTGC
>CAIYUC010000080.1 GCA_903929315.1 uncultured Bacteroidales bacterium | reverse complement strand
CTATTGACGGATTGACAAAATATGACGGAACAAGCTGGACAACCTATAGCACCTCAAATTCGGGCTTGCCTGGCAACCAGGTCATTTCCATCGTATGTGATGATAATGGTTCTTTATGGATAGGAACTTTTGAAAATGGATTAGTACACTTTGATGGTTTAAACTGGACCCCTTATAATACTTCAAATTCAGGTTTACCTGCGAATTGGATAAATGCTTCTGCCTTTGAAAGTAATGGTTCAAAATGGCTTGGGACCTGGGACAGTGGATTGGCCAATTTGAATGGTTCTGATTGGTTAACTTATACTACCGTAAATTCAGAACTACCCAATAACTGGATCAGGTCGATCGCATTAGATCTCAATGGTGACAAGTGGATTGCGACTGGAGGTGGTCTCGCAAAATTCAATGGAACAAATTTTACCGATTATACAATGGAAAATTCTGATTTGCCTTACAATGATGTCTTTGCTGTTACAGTTGATAATTCAGGGCTAAAGTGGATCGGCACATACGGAGGTATGGCCACCTTTGATGGAACAAACTGGACTGTTTATCATACGTATGATTCTGATTTACCATGTAATAGTGTAAATAGTATTGCAGTTGATACAAATGGTTTAGCTTGGCTGGGCACGAGTGAATCCAACTTTGGTTGCGGACTTACTACATTTGATGGAACCAATTTCTATACCTATGACGTGGGCAATTCCGGCTTACCTGATATGTATGTCAGTTGTATTGCTATTGAAAACAATGGCACAAAATGGATAGGAACCTATTATGGCGGATTGGCGAAATTTGATGGAATGAACTGGACTACCTATAATACCTCTAATTCCGGGCTACCCGTGAATACTGTTTATTCAATCGTTTTTGGTGAAGATGGCTCCAAATGGATTGGGACTGACGGTGGCCTGGCAAAATTTGATGGTACATCCTGGACAGTATATACCATGAATAATTCTGGCCTGCCCAGTAATGCTATATATACAACCAGTATTGATGCTGATGGTTCAAAGTGGATTGGGACTGGTGGCGGTTTGGCGGTTTTTAATGAGTATAACATCCCGGTTGCAAATTTCAGCTTTACAATTAGCTGTAATATCATACCTGTTCAATTTACCGATATGACACAGGTAAGTGGTGGTGGTTATGTCGCTTCCTGGAACTGGGATTTTGGCGATCCTGTCTCCGGCGTATTCAATACATCTACTTTACAAAACCCACTTCATTTTTATACATATCCGGGCACTTACAATGTGAAGTTGGTGGCCACATCCAACGATGGATTTGCCGATACCACATGGCATAATGTTGTTGTGTATCAAGCTCCGGTTGCGGATTTCAGTTATTCAGCAAGCTGTAATAATGCCCCAGTTCAATTTACTGATCATACTCAAATAACTGGTGGGTCGGTTAATTCCTGGAACTGGGATTTTGGTGATCCGGCATCAGGATCATCAGGCACATCCACCATTCAGAATCCGAATCACTTGTTTTCTTCAACTGGGACATATTCTGTTACTCTCATCTCTTCTGCCTACAATGGATGTCGCGATACAGTAGTAAAACAGGTAATTGTAAATGAGTCACCTGTTGTTGATGCTGGAGTGGATCAAATAATAAATGCCGGGACATCAGCCCAATTGTCTGCTACAGCTAGCGGAGGTTCCGGCAATTTTTCGTGGCACTGGGAACCAGAAGCCATGCTTGTAGATGCAAATGTTCAGAATCCTGTCACGATAAATCTTATAAGTTCGGTTATTTTCACTGTAACCCTAACAGATCAAACAACCCAGTGTATTGACAATGATCAGATTACGATAATTGTTACCGGCGGTCCGCTATCGGTGCTCGTGACAGCAGATCCTAACCCGCTTTGTTTGGGAAACACGGTTCAGCTTAATGCATTGGTCAGTGGAGGGACAGGCAATTTCAGCTATTTGTGGTCATCTGATCCGCCCGGTTTTACATCAGGTTTGGCAAATCCAACCGATCAGCCGCAGCAAACTACAACCTATGTTGTAGAAATCCTTGATATTACTGATACAATTATTGATTCAGTCGAAGTAATGGCTGGAGCATGTCCAGGCCAGGCCATTGTTCCTATTGGCCCAGATGTGGTCGACCTGGCATGGGTAACCGAATCTGAATATAGCACTGTTGGCACGAATGATGCCACAAGTTATGAATGGCAGTTAAGCCCCTCCACTGCCGGGATTATCACCGGCTCCGGACTAACGGCCGAGGTGGTCTGGAGTAGAGGTAACATGCTTGAAGCACATATAAGTGTCCGGGGCATTAATCAATATGGGCAGGGTGCCTGGTCAGAAGATAAAATTACCATGGTACAAAATACAGTTGGCTTGAATATTGAAAATATTAATAATACCGAGATAATCCCGAATCCAAATAATGGAAGGTTTTCTATCAGGTGTTCTAAAGAGATTGCTAAAATAGAGATTCTTGATAGATTCGGAGAAATCATAAGTGAACCTGAAAACAAGATAAACAGTGAATTCAACTTTGGTCACTTATCTGATGGAATCTATTTGATTCGAATTTATACTATTCAAAATGAAGTAATTACAAAAAAGTTAGTTATAAACCAATAATACGTTAAGCAGCTTTAGATTTCAGTCAGCTTTGTTTACCCGGCTGTTTGCTTTAGTAGAGTTTTCATCGACAAATAGTGATCTGATTGGGAATGACGTTTTAATTATTCGCCATGTACTGATCCTAATTGACATCAAGCTCAATTTTTAATACCAGAATCACGATTTTAACCAAATGTTATTATATTTGCTTTGAATCAGTTGCGAATCATGAAATCCCTGGTTGATAGGTTAAATAAGATCGCTTATGATATTAGGGCTGAGGCTGTAGTAGCAGACCTTATTCGTCAAGGAATTGACAGGCAAAAATTTTCAATACAATTTGAAAGTGATCATAAAAGTAACTGGGACAACGATATTTT
>CAIYUC010000079.1 GCA_903929315.1 uncultured Bacteroidales bacterium | reverse complement strand
TATTATAACTTCCTGCCAATTTTCGCATCTTCTGAAAAGTGACGATTCCGAAAAAAAATACGCAAAGGCCATTGAATATTATACGAAAAAGGATTATTCACATGCTTTGCAACTTTTCGACCAATTGATGGGGGTGATGAGGGCAACAGATAAAGCTCAAAAGATCTATTATTTTTATGCTTATAGCTATTATGGAGAAAAGGATTATACGCTCGCATCCTATTATTTTAAAAGGTATGTAACCAATTTCCCAAATACAAAAGAAGCGGAAGAATGTTCCTTTATGAGCGCTTATTGTAACTCACTTAATTCACCCGAATACTCTCTCGATCAGACAACCACTTACGATGCAATTAAAGAACTCCAGCTGTTTGTAAACACTTACCCGACCAGTGCGAAAATTCCTGAATGCAATGATATAATTGACAAACTCCGTGAGAAATTAGAATATAAAGATTATAAGATTGCCAAGCTTTATTACAGGATGGAAGACTATGCAGCATCCGTCCGGTCATTCAATAATATATTAAAGGATTACCCCGAAACGGCCCATAAAGAGGAGATACTGTTTCTTATCTTTAAATCCTCCTATAAATATGCAAAGCAAAGCGTGGAAGAGAGGAAAAAGGAAAGACATCAGAAAGCAATTGCTGCCTATAATGATTTTATTCAGCAGTTCCCGGCCAGTCAGTATTTAGCTGAAGCCAAAGACCTGAAAGAAAAATCGCAGAAAGAAATTGAGCTTGTTAATAAGAAAAATCAAACCAGTGAACTAAACAGTAATAAAAAATAATAAAATGGATTACAAGAAAGTAAAGACTGATAATTTAGCCGTTACGAGAAATATTGAGGATTTCACGAAAGGCACCAGTAATGTCTATGAAACAGTTTCAATAATGTCAAAGAGGTCCAACCAGATTGCATTGGAAATGAAAGAAGAACTCAATCAGAAAATTTCCGAATTTGCCACGACTACCGACAACCTTGAAGAAGTATTTGAAAACAGGGAGCAGATCGAGATCGCTAAATATTATGAGCATTTGCCTAAGCCTACACTGATTGCGATTCATGAATATCTTAATGAAGAGATCTATTTCCGTAATCCCCACAAGGAGAATCCGGAAGAATTTTAATTTCCGAAAAAGCTGCGATGCTAAAAGATAAAAAAATTGTTATCGGCATCACCGCCAGTATAGCAGCCTATAAAATACCCTTTTTAGTCAGGCTGCTTATAAAAGAAGGTGTGGAGGTCAGGGTTATAATGACACCTGCAGCGATGGATTTTGTAACCCGGCTCACTTTATCAACACTTTCCCGAAACCCGGTATTAATCGAGCCTTTTAATGGTTCGACAGGCGAATGGAACAGCCACGTAGAATTAGGAACATGGGCTGATGCTATGATCTTCGCACCTGTTACAGCGAATACACTCGGCAAAATGGCACAAGGCATTGCGGATAATTTTCTCCTGACGACATATCTCTCCGCTAAATGCCCGGTTTTTATTGTCCCGGCAATGGATCTGGACATGTATAATCATCCTTCTGTAAAAAATAACCTGGAATTACTGAGTTCCTTTGGTAATAGAATTATTGAACCGCAGACCGGGGAACTGGCCAGCGGGCTGTCAGGTCAGGGAAGGATGGAAGAACCCGAAACCATTTGTCGCCTGATCGACGATTTTTTTGCAAAACAGGATGATTTTGCAGGAAAAACAATCCTGGTTACTGCAGGTCCCACCAATGAAAAAATTGATCCCGTTCGATTCATCGGGAATCAATCCACCGGATTGATGGGTTTCTCACTGGCCAATGAAGCTGCTGAAAGAGGCGCCCGGGTCATATTGATCGCCGGTCCCACAAAACTTACATGCAATCATCCGTCAATCACAAGAATTGACATCATCTCTGCAGCCGATATGCACAAAGCCTGTCTGGAATATTTTGCTTTGTCGGATATTATCATTATGGCAGCAGCAGTTGCAGATTATACTTTCCAAAGTCCCCTGGAACATAAACTAAAAAAATCAGATAAAGGATTGTCAATCGAATTGGTTCCGGCCACTGACATTCTCCTGGAACTCGGACAAATGAAAAAGACCAGCCAGCTTTTGGTTGGGTTTGCGCTGGAAACAGAAGATGAATTAAACAATGCAAAAGAGAAGCTGAAGAAGAAAAAACTCGATTTTATCATCCTTAATTCCCTTAATGAAGAAAGATCCGGGTTCGGTTACCCCACAAATAAAGTTACTATTATTCATAAATCAGGCAAAATCATCGAAGGTTTGTTAAAAGATAAAAAAACTGTGGCAAGAGATATTTTGGATGCAATACTTTCATATACATGAAGTTTATTTTGATTTACGATTTACGATATACGATTTTTCTCGGATTAATCGTCCATCGGTATTCTCACAATTCAATCGTAAATCGTATATCGTAAATCGTAAATATGTTTGTTAACTCAAGAGAGATATTAAATAAATGAAAAAGATTATCATAGCATTCTTCCTGTTCCTGATGATACTAGAGGGACGAGCCCAGGAACTTAATTGCCAGGTGACGGTCAATGCTCCCAAATTGGAAGGAACAGACAGGAGGGTCTTCGAAGCAATACAGAAGGCCATTTATGAATTCATTAATAATCGTAAATGGACGAATTATAATTTAAAAAACGAAGAACGCATCGATTGCACAATCCTTGTGACCATAAACGACCGACTTGGCTCTGATGAATTCCAGGGAACGCTCAATCTCGTTTTACGCCGCCCTGTTATGAATTCTGCATACAACACCAATCTTTTAAATTATGTGGAAAAAGATTTTCAGTTCAGGTATGTAGAGTTCCAGCCAATGGATTATTCCGATGGTACCTTTTCTTCTAATTTCACCTCTATGTTGGCCTTCTATGCTTATATGGTCATTGGATTTCAATTTGATTCTTATTCCCAGGATGGCGGAAGACCTTTTTTTGACAAAGCACAAGCTGTAGTCAATGCTGCACAAAATGCCCAGGAATCCGGATGGAAAGGCTTTGAGGGCACAAGAAACAGGTACTGGTTTGCGGAAAATATGTTGAATCCATCCAATAGCAATATCCATGATTTTTTATACAAATACCATCGGTTGGGCCTTGACCAGATGTATGACAAATTGGAAACCGGCAGAAGCAGTATCACGGAAAGTCTGGATCTCTTGAAATCAACCTATGATGCCAAGCCGGATCTTTATGTCCTGACCATTATCCTGGATGCAAAAAGGGATGAACTTGTTAATATCTATTCAGATCAGAAAGTACCCCCAATGGAAAAAGCAACGGTCTCGAATCTGTTGAAAGAAATCGACCCTGCCAATAGCTCAAAATACCAGTCAATACTCGGGAAATAAAGCCCTTTTTCACGAATACCAGGATTTTTAATTTTTATTTTTGGAAAGAATGCTTCAAAAACTCACCATAGAAAATTATGTACTGATCGATCACCTGGAGATCGAATTCCATGAGGGACTTTCTGTTATAACCGGTGAGACAGGAGCAGGCAAGTCGATACTTTTGGGAGCTCTTTCACTGATTGTCGGACAAAGAGCTGATACCGGTGTTCTCTGGGATACATCAAGAAAATGCATTGTAGAAGGAACTTTCCTTATCCGTGATTACAGCCTTGAAAGCTTCTTTAAAAACAATGAACTTGATTTTGATGAGACCGCAATATTACGACGTGAAATCAGCCAGAACGGCAAATCCCGTGCATTCATCAACGATACTCCCATTCATCTTGCCCAGTTAAAGGAATTAGGGGATAAACTGGTGAATATACATTCACAGAATGACATTGTCACCCTGAATGAGACCAACTTCCAACTTGCAGTACTCGATAATTATGCAAAAACCCTTGGTGATATTCAAAAATACCATACTCTTTTTTCCCTGTATATTCAGTTAACAAAAGACCTTGATGAACTGGTTCAGACAGAGATCAGGTCCAGGCAGGAAAAGGATTATGACCGGTTCTTATTCGATGAATTAGAGGTTACAGCATTAAAAGAAGGTGAACAGGAAGAAATCGAGCAGCGTCTGGAAATTCTTGCTCATGCAGAAGAAATAAAAACCAATCTTTATAAAGCATCTCAAACACTTTCGGCTATTGAAAGTAGCATTTTAAGCCAACTGTCTGACCTTGTAAACAATATTCGTCATCTATCCCGTTTTCACAAGGAATTGACCGGAATTGCCGAACGGTTGAGTTCCAACCAGATCGACCTGAAAGATATCAATAGTGAAATTGAACGCATCGGACAGGAAATCGTTTTTGATCCCGCTGAATCGGAAACTTTAGCAAACCGGTTGGATATGATCTACCGTCTCGAAAAAAAACATGCTGTTTCATCGGTGAGAGACCTGATTCAGATCCGGCAAGGACTGGAGAAGAAACTTCTGGATGTATTCACGCTGGATGAAAGGATCGAAGAATTAAAGAAACAGGTCAGGCATGAATCGGAAGAATTATCTGTCTTTGCAGGAAAAATCTCTATGAAACGAAAAAAAGTTATACCTGCCATTGAGAACAATATTGTATCGCTGCTTGTTAAATTAGGAATGCCGGATGCAAAGATCCTGGTAGAACATACTACTCTGGAGGAACCCGGTAAAGATGGAATTGACAGGGTAAGATTTTTGTTCAGCGCAAATAAAGGAGTTAACCTGGATGAGATTTCCAGGATAGCTTCTGGCGGGGAATTGTCCAGGCTTATGTTAAGCATCAAATCGCTTATCTCTCAGAACAACCTGCTCCCGACAATTATTTTTGATGAGATTGACAGTGGTGTTTCTGGTGAAATTGCAGGGAAAGTGGGATCTATTCTCCGGAAAATGGCAGGAACCATGCAGGTCATCGTCATTACACACCAGCCGCAGATCGCCGGGAAAGGGGATTTACACTACCTTGTATACAAAATAAATGAAAATAATGTTGCCAGAACGTATATGAAGTTGCTTTCCAAAGAGGAACGCATCCTTGAGATTGCAAAGATGCTGAGCAATGAGAAAGTTACCGAATCCGCATATACAACAGCTAAAGAATTGTTGACGAATTAATAAACTGTTAATTAAACCCAATTTATGCATTAGAAATATGAAAGGGGGGTGACAAGTTCGACACTTTGGCGAACAATCCCTCCAAAAATTGCCTTCGTTTTTCTTTGGCAGAGAGTAGTAAGGTCGTTTTTCGACCGGATTTAACAAGATAAGATCCTATTGCAATGCATTGGAACCTCATAGTCGATAAAACCGGATGGTGCTTATGGTTCAGTACCTGTAACCGGAATAAACTCATTAAGTTGTGCGCCACCATTGTCCAACGAAAAGCTGCTTCAGTTGCGTAAAAATCTTCCATACAGAATCCTTCGATACCATAATTGTACTTCAATTCACGGATCCGGTTTTCACAATCAGCTCTCTGGTTATATAGATGCCAGATCAACTCGTTTGAGAGATCCATATTCGTTGCAAATGCCGCATAGGTATAACTCTCAAATTCTTCTATTTCAGGAAAGAGGAGTTTGCCTCCAGTCTTCGGATGCAATCTTGTGTCTTTACGAACAACAACTATCCGGCGGGGTTTTGTCCAACCCTTTGCCTGATACTGAAAACTACACGTCCAATAACCATTTTCAACCGGAAACCAGTTTTTATGATCAAATATCTGTCTAACCAACGGTCCCGTCATACGAGTTGCCATAATGTAATTCAATGGGGTTTTCTCCAGTTTGTGCATTATGGTTTCATTGCAAAACCCGCTATCGGCCCGGATCAAACCAATACGCTCAACAGGAATGATAGATTGTAATTCATCGAAAAAATATGTAGAATCCGTACTGGACGCACTGTCACCATCACGCATCCAGGCATTGGCAACCATCTTTGCTTCTGCTACAAAGGCTATCAGCGGATGGTGGGAACCCCTGCCAGGACGTTTAGGATTATATCCTTTGGCAACTCCTTCCTGGATGCCATGGCGGGTAATAACAGTAGAATCCAGATCAATGGTCATCTTATCCAGTTTCAGTTGGGAGAACCAAAAACGGTTGATGGCCGGGAATACCTTATCATTGCGCTCCATAGTAAACTTTTTAAAGAAGCGAGAAAAGGTACTTTGGTCTCCCATTCCTTTTTTCCAGCCGAAAATCCTTTGCACAACTTTATCGTTCCGGAGCATACCAGAGTGGGCTAACCGGGTTGCTCCCAAGATAGTACTTACCATAAATCCTTCGGCAAGATCTACTGAATCATATCCACGATTTGAACCAGGTATGGGCAAATCAAGGTCTTCTTCTTTGAGGAACTCCTTCAAACCACTCCTTCGGTACGTCTCCTCAATCAGCCTTAGACCGCCCCAAGGGGACACCTGTTTATCGGTAAAATCGTATGCTAATCCGTTCATCTATTGGGTGAATCTGTTTATCATGATCAATATCAAAGGTAGTAAGGGTTTACGAATTATTTTAAATAGCTAATGAATTAATTGGG
>CAIYUC010000078.1 GCA_903929315.1 uncultured Bacteroidales bacterium | reverse complement strand
TAAGTATGGCAGATGATAATTTTTCCTTCTTTGTGTGCTTTGTGCAATCTTGGTGTTCATTGTGGTTCAGTGCTTTAAGAATTAACCACAAAGGCCACAACGTTTTTCACAATGGTCACAAAGACTTTTTAGACAGCCCCCCAGGGGTGAGGTGCTATGGCGCCAGCCGCTCTGTCATCCATTTTCCCTTTTCAAGACGGTATTGTATCCGGTCATGCAACCGGTGCTCTCTTCCCTGCCAGAATTCAAATTGAAAAGGTTTTATCCGGTAACCGCCCCAATATCCTGGTCTTTTAATTGTTTTCCCATTATTCTTCTTTATAAATTCCCTGACATTATTCTCAAGATATTGTCTTCCGGGTACAACGGAGCTTTGTTCTGAAATAATTGCACTTACCTGACTCTCAATTGTCCGGGTATTGAAATAATCATCAGATTCCTTTTTTGGGACTTTACTTGCTTTGCCAAGTATTCTTACTTGTCTCTCTATTTCTTTCCAATGAAAATTTAACGAAACAAAAGGATTCAAGGATATTTCATTCCCTTTGAAACTCAGGTAGTTGGTAAAGAATACAAAACCCTTATTGTTCACTTTCTTTAGCAGGACTATCCGTCCGGATGGCTGACCAGACAATCCTGCAGTGGAAAGGTACATTGCATCGGGTTGATCTACTTTAAATTTAATTGCTTCCTGGTACCATTTGATGAATTGATCAATCGGTTCAGGTTCAACTATTAAGTCATTGAATTCGTCCAATTTTTTTATAGCTGTTTTTATTTTTGCCATGCAAAAACCGTCTATTTTGCCTCAGCCAAAGTTAAAATAATTTGTAACTTTACAAAAATTTTAAGGCGTCATCCTATGTCAAATAAAATAACCAAGCGTGAAGCGTTGGAGTTTAAACAGAATCCGGAAAAAACGAAAGAATATTCCACAGGTGAAGTTACCGTATATTGGAGGCCTGAACTTTGTATACATTCCGCCAATTGTTTAATGGGACTTCCTGGGGTTTTCAACACAAGAAAACGTCCATGGATCAATATAAATGGCGGTTCGACCAAAGAAATTATAGAGACTGTTGATACATGCCCTTCAAGAGCTCTTTTATATTTAAAGAATCCAAAATATAAAACACCACGGCTGAAGAAGAAGTCAAAAAAAACATCAAAATTTGCGAGGGTTCAATTGCTTAAAGACGGACCTTATATGATTTCCGGGAATTTCATCATTCGTGATGCCAATAAGAAGAAAATTAAGGTCGAAACAGAAGTGGTCGCACTATGCAGTTGCGGAGCATCCGGGAATAAACCATTTTGCGATGCAACCCATCTCAAAGAAGTCCTTAATAAAGGATAAATTATCCCTGATAAAATGTATTTCCTGTTCTTCGCTATATCTAATAAAAAACGGATTGTATGATCATTGGTTTATTAAAAGAATCCGGCCATGAAAGACGTGTGGCCTTGTTGCCGGATGCTGTCAATATGCTCACAAAAATGAAAGTGACCTTTCTGGTAGAAGAAGATGCCGGAAAAGAATCATTTGCAACTAACTCAGCCTATCAGGAAGCCGGGGCAAGGATTGAAAAAAAGAAGGAAGTCATTGGTCAATCGGATGTAATCATCAAGATCAATCCCCCAACACCGGATGAGTTGTCACTTATGAAAGCTGGCACAGTCTTTCTTGCTGTATTTAATCCTCTGATGGATACCGATCTGGTTAAAAAATTCGCAGCAAATAATATTACCTCCTTCAGCATTGATATAATTCCAAGGACGTCAAGAGCGCAATCCATGGACATTCTTTCTTCCATGGCAACAGTAAACGGTTATAAAGCCGTTCTGACGGCTGCAAATTCTCTCCCGAAATTTTTCCCGATGTTCATGACTGCAGCCGGTACAATAACTCCTGCCAAAGTATTGATATTGGGGGCCGGGGTCGCAGGTTTGCAGGCTATTGCTACATCCCGTAAGTTGGGAGCTGTTGTTGAGGTTTTTGATGTACGCGCTGCCGTGAAGGAAGAAGTGACCGGCCTTGGCGGTAAGTTTATTGAAGTGGAAGGTGCCATTGATGATAAAGCCGCCGGTGGCTATGCTGTTGAACAAACCGAAGATTTTAAAAAACGGCAGGAAGCGACTGTCCATGAGCATGCGATAAAATCCGATGTGGTCATTTGTACGGCTCAGATCCCGGGGAAAAAAGCCCCTTTGCTCTTAAAAAAAGATACCGTTGAAAAGATGAAACCCGGATCGGTTATCATTGACCTGGCAGCCTCTACCGGAGGAAATTGTGAAGTCACAAAAGATAGCGAAACGATCGTGTATAACGGTGTTACTGTCATTGGAAACTCATTGTTCGCTGTTGATATGCCATCGGATGCAAGTAAATTATTCGGCAAGAATGTCATCAATTTCCTTAAGCTGATGATCAGCCCGACCGGAGAATTCAAACTGAATTTCGAAGATGATATCGTCCGGTTGACATGTGTGACCCATAACAAAGAAATCGTTAACGAAAGAGTTAAAGCAATTATAAATAACTAAAATTCATTTCTATGGATGAAGTATTAAAATTTTTCCTTGACCACAGGGAGGCTATATTTATCATCATCTTATCAATCTTCCTGGGGATCGAAGTGATCTCACATGTTCCTTCAGTTTTGCACACACCTCTTATGTCAGGTGCAAATGCCATTCACGGAGTCGTCATCATTGGCGCCATCATCGTTATGGGGCATGCTCATGGAACCCTTGCTATGATTTTCGGATTCATCGCCGTCATAATGGGCACTCTTAATGTTGTTGGTGGTTTTGTTGTGACTGACCGGATGCTTGAAATGTTTAAGAAAAAGAAAACAAAAAATTAACTTTCCATATGATACAATTATTCACCCCGCAAATCAGTATTCTCGAGATCTCCTATGTTCTTGCATCCGTATTGTTCATTCTGGGATTAAAGAAATTAAGCCATCCTGATACGGCAAGAAATGGGAATTTATGGGCTGCTGCCGGTATGACCCTTGCGATCCTCTGCACGATATTATTTCATAAAAAAGAAGAAAATGGCGTTCTTGAGAATATCGGAAATATCCCGTTAATCCTTGCAGCACTGGTTATCGGAAGTACTATCGGCTGGGTGGCAGCCAAAAAAGTAAAGATGACTGCCATGCCTCAAATGGTTTCTATGTTCAACGGCATGGGAGGCGCCTGTGCCGCTCTTATTTCCATGATGGAATTCCCAAGGATGCAAACCTCACTGGCGGCAGGGCATGCCACAACCATGCTGAATGGGGAGGCGCTCGCTATTCTTCTCGGTTTGACCATTGGAGGTGTTTCCTTTGCAGGCAGTATGATCGCCTTTGGGAAACTCGACGAGCGGATCGGGGATATCAAAACCCCTTTTCTCAGGTACATCAATCTGGCTTTTCTCGTCGTTCTGCTGATCTTTATTGTCTTCATAATGTTCAAAGAACCTGTCGCAGGGGAAAACTGGATGATCTATGTCCTTGGGATCTTTGCACTTATTTACGGTGTAACTTTCGTGATGCCTATCGGAGGTGCCGATATGCCGGTGGTCATTTCGCTCCTGAACTCATTTACCGGGGTCGCCGCTGCCTGTGGCGGATTTCTCTATAATAACCAGGCAATGCTTACAGGGGGAATACTTGTCGGATCTTCGGGAACTATCCTCACTATCCTGATGTGTAAAGCCATGAACCGGTCGCTTCTGAATGTGATCATCGGTGCGTTTGGTGGTAGTTCGGCTGCCAGCGAACAGTCAGGAGAAAAATCGGTCAAGGAAATCACTCTCAGTGATGCTGCGGTGCTGCTCAGCTATTCGCAAAAAGTCCTTATTGTTCCGGGTTATGGTCTGGCTGTCGCACAGGCCCAACATCCTTGTCATGACCTGGATGTGCTTTTGACTTCAAAGGGTGTGGAGGTTAAATATGGAATTCATCCTGTTGCCGGAAGAATGCCCGGCCATATGAATGTACTTTTGGCTGAAGCTGATGTTCCCTACGAAAAGTTACTGGAAATGGAAGAAGCCAATAATGAGATGCAAAACACGGATGTGGTGATTGTAGTAGGTGCCAATGATGTTGTAAACCCCGCCGCAGAAGATGATCCCTCCAGTCCGATTGCCGGGATGCCTGTGATAAGGGTATGGGAAGCAAAGAACGTTATCGTAATGAAACGAAGCATGGCAAAGGGATATGCAGCTATTGAAAACAATTTATTCTACCATCCAAGGACAAGGATGCTTTTTGGTGATGCGAAAACCTCGATGCAGAAGTTAATTGCGGAAATAAAGAATTTGTAATATTTTATGAAGCTTGCTGTAAAATAGAAAAAGCCCGTCATTGGCGGGCTTTTTCTATTATCAGTGAAAGAATTATTTCTTAGGTTTGTGAGCTTTTTTAGTTGCAGGTTTAGTTGCAGGTTTAATTACAGGTTTCTTGGAAACTTCTTTTTTTACGGTAACCTTCTTGAATAATTTCGGGAATTTCTTCACGGAATCAGCGTGAGCAATCGAATCCATCTTTCTCTTTTCTTCCTGAACTCTAGCAATAGAATCAGCAACTCTCTTTTGCTCCATCTGAATTTTTGTTATTGAATCGGCAACGCGGATAGAGTCACCAATTCTTTTTGCTTCTTTTTCTTTTGCGCTGGGGCCGCAAGCATATAATAATACCACTGCGCCAGCTACTAATAATGTTGCAAGTTTTTTCATTTGTTTATTGATTTTTAATTGTTAATTAATGGTTAACTGAATAATTATTATTTGAGATGATTTTAAAAATTTGAGCTAAAAGAATAAGCCCTGCAAAGCAGGGCCCTTTCCATGAAGTGATTCTAGTCAGACAAGATGATTACTTAGTTTTCTTGGTTTTCTTCATTTTCTTCATTTCATGCATTTTCATTTCTGCCTTCTTAGGTTTGATGAGGTGTTTCTTTACCGAATCTTCATGAGCGATAGAATCCATTTTTCTTTTTTCTTCCTGAACCTTAGAAATGGAATCCCCGATCCTTTGTTGTTCTGCCTGAATCATTGCTATACAATCAGCAACTTTAATAGAGTCAGCAATTCTTTTTGCCTCTTTTTCATTTGCAGTGGGACCGCATGAATACATTAAGACTACGGCTCCGGCGATAAGTAAAGTTGCAAGTTTTTTCATCTGTTTTTGGTTTTTTAAATTCATGGGCAAAGGTAAGTCAATTACTCTATTCATTCCAAATTTTTAGACCACTATTTTTTAACATTTTTTAACATTTTAATTATATATCTAATATACAGGTAATTATACGGCTAATTTTATTAACATTTTTTAACATTTGTTCATAACTGGTTCACCGAAAAGTATTCCGGGATCAATAATCCTCCTGTAATGTTCTGTTTTATTGTAATTTTGAAACGAA
The DNA here is from genome assembly GCA_903929315.1 of uncultured Bacteroidales bacterium. Classification (GTDB taxonomy): domain Bacteria; phylum Bacteroidota; class Bacteroidia; order Bacteroidales; family FEN-979; genus CAIYUC01. The sequence goes on along the minus strand of CAIYUC010000078.1, from coordinate 2,666 downwards.
TTCCCGGTAAACCTTTTAAGTATTATGTTGGTTCCTCTTGCTGAGCAGCTTCGTCCTTCCGACCTCGATGGTTACATCGGACAGGAGCATCTTGTTGGAAAGGAAGCAATTTTACGAAAAGCTATTGAATCAGAGAATGTTCCCTCAATGATTTTATGGGGGCCTCCGGGATCCGGTAAAACGACCCTCGCATATATCATTTCCCAACAGCTCCATCGTAAATTTCATACACTCAGCGCTGTTAGCTCAGGAGTGAAAGATGTCAGGGAGATAATTGCAAAAGCTAAGGAATCAGGGGATAGTCCGTTCCTGTTCATTGATGAAATTCACCGTTTCAGTAAATCCCAACAGGATGCATTATTAAATGCTGTCGAGAAAGGAACTGTAATTTTCATTGGTGCAACGACCGAAAACCCTTCTTTTGAAGTCATCTCTCCCCTTCTCTCCCGTTGTCAGATCTATATTCTCAAACCACTGGAAGAAGATCATCTCCTGAAGCTTCTTTCAATGGGTAAAGACCGGCTTGAACAAGATCTTAAGGTTCGGATAGAGATCCCTGAGACTGAAGCTCTTCTTCGTATTTCCGGAGGTGATGCCCGGAAACTTTTCAATGCGCTTGAACTTATTGTAAATGCTGAAATAAAACAAAGTGAACACATCATCATAACCAATGAAAAAGCAATAAAGATCATTCAACAGAATCTTGCGATATACGACAAGACCGGGGAAATGCATTATGACATCATTTCGGCATTTATTAAGTCTATGAGGGGAAGCGATCCGAATGCTGCAGTTTATTGGCTTGCGAGGATGGTTGAAGCAGGGGAAGATCCAAAGTTTATTGCCCGCAGGATGCTGATACTGGCTTCAGAGGATATCGGTAATGCCAATCCAAACGCCCTTTTGCTCGCGAATGCCTGCTTCCAGGCGGTGGATGTCATCGGCTATCCCGAATGCCAGCTGATCCTGTCACAAACCGCGATATACCTGGCCTGCTCGGTAAAAAGCAACGCTTCCTATATGGCATTGCTCAAGGCCCAGCGTTCCTTTAAAGAACAAGGCGATCAGCCTGTCCCTCTTCATATCCGCAATGCCCCGACAAAACTTATGAAAAATATAGGATATGGGAAGGATTACAAATATGCTCATGATTTTGAAAGGAATTTTGTAGAACAGGAATTTCTTCCGGATAAGATCAGTAATTCCAGATTCTATGATCCACAGGATAATGCGAGGGAAAATGAATTACGGGCAAGATTAAAAGCATTGTGGAAGAAAAAGTATGGTTATTAATCAAACACCTCATCCCCCGGCCCCCTCTCCTGAAGGAAAGAGGGTGAGATAGATTAACCTAAGTAACAGTAATTGTAAATACAAACGCCATGAACATTGGTTACATCCCGAAGATAAAATATCTTAAGCAAAATAATTTTTTCCTCATTGCCGGTCCTTGTGTGGTCGAGGATGATGAATTAGCCTTCACAGTGGCTAAAAGGATTACTGAAATCACGGATGCATTGCATATTCCTTATATATTCAAGGCTTCCTATAAGAAAGCCAACCGTACCAGGGTAGATTCATTTACCGGGATAGGTGACATAAGGGCGCTGGAAGTCATTAAAAAAGTCGGCGAAACCTTTACTATTCCTACTCTTACCGACATTCATTCGGAAGAAGAGGCCATAAGGGCAGCGCTTTATGTTGATATCCTACAGATCCCTGCTTTTTTATGCAGACAGACAGAATTACTTGTCACAGCCGGCAGGACTGAAAAAGTCATAAACATTAAAAAGGGACAGTTTGCGTCTGCCTCTTCCATGAAATATGCCATTGATAAGGTGAAATATACCGGGAACACAAAGGTGATGGTTACAGAACGCGGAACTACTTTCGGTTATAATGACCTCATTATCGATTTCAGGAACATTCCGGAGATGCGAAGAATGAATGTTCCTGTTATCGTCGATGTCACACATTCCCTACAGCAGCCTAACCAGTCATCAGGAGTTACCGGCGGACGGCCGGAAATGATCGAGACCCTTGCAAAAGCCGGAATAGCCTCCGGATGCGATGGAATATTTCTCGAAACCCATCCCAACCCGGGGATGGCAAAATCTGATGGTACAAATATGCTGAACCTTGATCTTCTTGAAGATCTGCTGATAAAACTTGTAAAGATCAGGAAAGCATTATAAAACTATTCTACCCTGAGCGTTTTGATCCCCCCTGTTTCTTTATAGAACTGAACCTTCCATTTATCGGGAGGAAGGAAAGTGACGACTCCAAGCTGGCTTACAAGGCACTGGGTTTCCTCCTGTAAATTGTCAGTTACCTTTACTGTTACCCTTGCCAATTCAGGGATGCGATAAAAGAAGCCATGGGTTTTCTCCTTTTCCGGGTATTTGTTCAGCCAATTCGAAACAGAACTTGTGGTTCCTGAACGTTGTACTTTAATGGTAATGATTTTTCCTCCGGGATCATCCAGGTCCATGACACCTTTTGTCTTTATGAACTTAAAAATGGGAACCTCTGTATTAACCTGGTTTGAATTTGGGGTATAGGAATAGCTGAAAGTCAATGACCTTTGAATGCTGATCCCGGTGAATAGCTTCATGTATTCTTTTTCCATCATTTTGAGTTGGGTATCCATGTATTCAAGTGTTTCC
>CAIYUC010000077.1 GCA_903929315.1 uncultured Bacteroidales bacterium | reverse complement strand
GTTCAAAGATGTTGAAGAGGATACCTATACCATGGGAACCATAGCTACCACCTTTTTTGTAAGTTGAAAACCCAACAGTGATTTCTGAATTATTCAACTGTTCAATCAAATTGCAAACATGATCGACTTGCTTTGTTTTAATATGGTTTCGCGCAAAAAGTTTTTGAATTCTAAAAGCCAACCAAAGGGTAAGCAAACTAATGATTATACCAAATAAGGCAATTGTTTCTTTATTTTGGTTACCAAACCTTTCTATTAATGTTAGCGAATCCATATTTATAAAAATGACACATCACTTATAAGCGCAATATACTCCTCCTTACCAAACAATTTGATGTAAAAAGGAGAAACTGAGGTGCGCTTTATTTTACTTGATCCTTAAACTTCATCTATTTTTTGCGAAGTTCACCAAAGTACGGTAAAATTATAACAAAATCTCAGATACATGCAAGAAAAAAAGAAAAATTCTGTTTCAAGGATGAGCAGCAAGAGAAAAAAAATCCAGGGCTTTCGGGAAGTCCTGGATCAAGATTTACACAAAAATAAGCAAGTATAAAGAACGATATTATCTCCAATAGAACTACTTCACCAACTCAAGAGCAGGCTGTGGTACTTCTAACCGATTTCTTGGAAATGATTTGAGAACACCTAAAATGTCATAATGATGTGCAATATAATTCTCCTGAAAACCCACGACGATCTTGACGGGAATGAAATTGATGTGATTGAAGAACACCCGGTCACCGATACGAATGATATCCAGTTCACCATTCTGATCCATCTTCCGGACCAGTTGATCGTTCTCGATCTCAGCCTTGTTCTGTTTGTTCTTATCCTTGATGTGTAAATGACTTACATCGTGGAGTCCGAGTGTTTTGAGTAGTTGCGTCCGGAAGTTGATATTAATTGTCCTGTCGTAGTCAACGACAAAGAACATGGCATCGGATGGGATGGGTCCGATTTCCCGGACACTCTTACCAATATCTGCAATATTACCACCTGGCATAAACAGACCAGATTTAGTATCCTTTATAGCACCTGCCCGTTCCATTTGCAGTACGATCCTTCCGGAACCGTTTAATGCACTATAGATCGGTGGACGGAGATTTATTTGTACATTTTCTCCAAGATCATCTGCAGGTTGTACTGTAAGATCAGGAGTATCAGGTTTACGCCTGTACTCTTCTGAGTCCAACAGAGCATAACCTGTCTTTTCATGTTCAGAGATGACTTCTTTGGGAAGATCCATTACTTCCGATTGCGGACTAATCTCAGGTCCGGATTGTTTTTCTTCTGGCTGCATAGTTTCTTTAGGTTGATTGACAGTAGTGTTAATAAAAAGCGATTACTGATTTCTTTATATGTTTCTTCATAAATATCCTTGATAGAATACATATGATTATTAGTGTACCATGTAGCCTTGATGCCAAAGAAAAAAATGATGCATGATGTAGAATTTTCAACATCATATTGCTCATTAATTTCGTAAACGGTATCGAAAATTTCTTTCTTGATTTCGTTTAAACTCTTATCCAAGGCAATTCTAAAAAGGTTAAGGGAGAGATAAATCTATGGTGGTATTGTTCGGAATGTCAGGGGATATTAACCCCACGGGAAGATTCGCAGCTTTAGATTCATCAAATATAATACCTTTTCTTTTATACAATTCTCTCAGATAGTTTCTCATGGGTGAACTTGTTGATAAGTTATCAACAAAGGGACGGATATCAATATAGTCATCCCTGGAAAATGCCCGTGCAGCGGTGAAATGATAGGTTCCGAAAAATCCTTTGTCAGCTGACAGGGGAGAGGGATGCGGAGATGAAAAGACCAGATGTTTCTTTGCCGTGATCAGGTGCCCCCAACCTTGTGCTTGTTTGCCCCATAGAAAGAAAACAAGTGCCCTGGGATGATTATTCAGGGCTTTCATGGTATGTTCCGTAAAGACTTCCCACTCTTATTGTTAATAATGTTCATCTAAAGGCCTCTGCGGTTGTAATGCAAAGCGGGCCTTTTTAACCTGTCCGGAGAAAATTTCTTTATACAATTATTCCGGGTAATATATAATGATTAATCTATTGCCTAAAAAAAAATAGCATCGTTTTGTTGTAAGGTTTGAATTATATTTTATTTTTGGTATAATATAAAATCCTCCATGGAACCCGATATCATCATTAAGAAACTCGAACAGTATTGCGCTTACCAGGAAAGATGTACCAGCGAGATAATAGCAAAGTTGAAATACTTGAAAGTTAATGAAAGACACTTTGATTCAATTATTTCAAAACTGAAAGAAGAAAATTTTCTGAATGAAGAAAGGTTCGCAAAGGCTTATGCGAGGGGTCAGTTCAGGCTGAATAAATGGGGAAAAAGAAAGATCTTTTTTGAACTGAAACATAAGAATATCCCCGATGTTATTATCCAGGCCGGTCTCGATGATATTGATGACGAAGAATACCGGCAGGTATTGAAAGACCTGATCCTCAAAAAAAATCTGGAATTAAAGAATAAAAAAAGCTTGAATATCCGGGGAAAAGTTATCAATTTTGCTCAGAGCAAAGGATTTGAAATGGAGCTTATCCTCGATATTGTAAAGGAACTTAAAAGCTGAATCATGGTTTCACAGGAAAACATCCGGAATCTTCAGTCGAGGCTTGATGCCTTACGGAGGTATCTTTGACGTCGATAAAAATCTTTCCCTAATTGAAGAAGAAGAAAAGCTGACCGAAGCGGCTGATTTCTGGAACAATCCTAAAGCAGCAGAGCTGGCGCTTCGATCCATCCGCGATAAAAAAATCTGGACAGATGCCTATAAAAATGCTGAACGCAGCCTTGAGGAGGTCGTGATCATTTACGATTTCTTCATGCAAGGTGAGGGAAGCGAGGAGGACCTCGATAAGCATTATGCTGATACGCTTGCCATCATTGAAGATCTCGAGTTTAAGAATATGCTGGGTGGTGAAGAAGATAAGTTCAGCGCTATCGTACAGATCAATTCCGGTGCCGGCGGTACGGAAAGCCAGGACTGGGCACAGATGCTGATGCGTATGTATATCCGATGGGGCGAACGGAACCGTTACAAGGTAAAAGAGCTGGATTACCTGGAAGGGGATGTGGCAGGGATTAAATCTGTTACGCTCGAGATCGAAGGAGATTATGCCTATGGCTACCTGAAAGGCGAAAACGGCGTTCACCGGCTTGTGCGGCTTTCACCCTTCGATGCAAACCATAAGCGTCATACCTCTTTTGCTTCCGTTTATGCTTACCCGGTCATTGATGATAATATCCTGATCGAGATCAATCCTTCGGATATCACCTGGGATACTTTTCGGTCAAGTGGTCCGGGAGGTCAGAATGTAAATAAGGTGGAAACGGCAGTCAGGCTTAAGCATGAACCAACCGGCATCGTCATCGAATGCCAGGAGACACGCTCCCAGGGACAAAACCGTGATAAAGCATTACGGATGCTTAAATCGCAACTATACGAAATTGAACTGCGCAAGAAAAGAGAAAAAATCGCCGTGATCGAAGGCAACAAGAAAAAAATAGAATGGGGAAGCCAGATCCGCAATTATGTGCTGCATCCGTATAAAATGGTGAAAGACGTGAGGACCGGTTTCGAAACGTCCAACACCCAAGGTGTGCTCGATGGTGATCTGCATGATTTTATCAAAGCTTACCTGATGGAATTTGGTAGCAGTTAGCAGCCCCAATATGAAGTCAAACAAATGATCTATGTTACGCATCTATCATAATCCTCTTTGCAGAAAATCAAGGACAGGTCTTAAATATCTGCAGGATCAAGGGATCGCTGTCGAGGTCATCGAATATCTGAAAAAGCGCCTGTCGGAGAAAGATCTTGAAAAGCTATTAATAAAACTGAACCTGAAACCCACAGATATCATCCGGACACAGGAAGATTATTACAGGAAAAACCTGAAAGGGAAAAAATTCAATGATCATGAGTGGGTAAGTATCATCGTACAAAACCCGAAGCTCCTGAAACGGCCTATTATTGAAAGAGACTACAAAGCTGTGATCGGGGATCCGGTTTCAAATATTGATAGTATTCTCGGAACACACATTTAAAAACTTAGTATATGAAAACTCGTATTGAAAAAGACACCATGGGCCCGGTTGAAGTTCCTGCCGATAAATACTGGGGCGCCCAGACACAACGTTCCGTCGGTAATTTTAAGATCGGGGATCCCGGCTCCATGCCAAAGGCTGTCATCCGTGCCTTTGCCATCCTCAAGAAAGCAGCGGCGCTCGCTAATTTCGATCTTGGCGTGCTTCCGGATGAAAAGAAAAAGCTGATCGTTCGCGTCTGCGATGAGATCCTCGACGGAAAGCTCGATGACCAGTTCCCCCTTGTTGTCTGGCAGACCGGTTCAGGTACCCAGTCGAACATGAATGTCAACGAGGTCATAGCCAACCGCGCTCATGTGCTGAACGGCGGACAACTGGGAGAAAAAACCATCATCCACCCTAATGATGATGTGAATAAATCCCAGTCGTCGAACGATACTTTTCCTGCTGCCATGAGCATTGCAGGTTATACAATGGTCACCGGAACAACCATTCCCGGTGTGGAAAAGCTACGGAAAACCCTCTGGGAGAAAGCAGGAGTTTTTATGGATATTGTAAAGACAGGAAGGACCCACCTGATGGATGCCACACCGTTAACACTCGGACAGGAATTCTCGGGTTATGCTTCCCAGCTTGATCACGGGTTGGCTGCACTGAGGAATACACTGCCTCACCTGTCAGAGATTGCGCTTGGAGGGACTGCAGTTGGTACAGGGTTAAATACTCCGAAAGGATATGATGTCCTCGTAGCCAAGAAGATCGCGGAACTGACAGGCTTGCCTTTTATCACCGCTCCGAATAAATTTGAGTCATTATCAGCACATGACGCGATGGTTGAGACTTCGGGCTCGCTGAAAACCCTTGCCGTAAGTCTCATGCATATTGCCAGCAACATGCGCCTGCTGGCGTCCGGCCCGCGTTGCGGGATCGGTGAGATCATCCTTCCCGAGAATGAACCTGGTTCGTCCATCATGCCGGGAAAAGTAAACCCCACACAAGTTGAAGCGCTGACGATGGTATGTGCCCAGGTGATCGGGAATGACGTGGCGATCAATATCGGCGGGATGAATGGTCATTTTCAGCTGAATGTATTCAAGCCCTTGATCATTCGTAACCTGCTTGAATCGGCAAGACTTCTTGGTGAAGCCTGTGTTTCTTTCAATGATAATTGTGTAACAGGTATTGAACCAAATATGGCATTCATCAATAAAAACCTCGAAAATTCACTGATGCTTGTTACCGCTTTGAATCCGCATATCGGTTACGATAATGCGGCGAAGATCGCGAAAAAGGCGCATAAAGAGAACAAAACATTACGGGAAGCAACGATGGAACTGGGCTTACTGACAGATGAAGAGTTTACCCGGATTGTTGATCCGAAAAAAATGGTTGGGCGATAAACCAAGCAGCCCCTATCCCCAGCCCTTCCCCCATGCGGGGGAAGGGAGAACCTTGGCAATTTTTATCATTTTTACTTATAAAAATAATTGTTATGGCAAACCTTAAAGGGGCAGAGAAATATCCATTTTATTTTGGTGCAAAACCAGAACTTTTAAAGATTGCTGCTGAATTAAGACATTCAACGACACAAGCAGAAAAAATTTTATGGAAAAAACTGAGGAATCGGAAAATAATGGGATATCGGTTCCGACGACAGCATCCAATTAATTTATTTGTTGTAGATTTTTTCTGTTTTGAGTTAATGCTTGCGATTGAATTAGACGGTTCAGTCCATGAAGATAGCTTTCAAAAACAACGTGATACGAAAGAACAAATATCTTAAAAAGGTTTGGAATAAAAGTAATCCGATTTAAAAACGAAGAACCGAAATCAAATTTGAACCTTGTACTTGAGAAAATTAAAAGTGAAATTATCCAATCTGAAAAATAGGTAACGCCACTGGGGCTGTCTAATAAGTATGGCAGATGATAATTTTTCCTTCTTTGTGTGCTTTGTGCAATCTTGGTGTTCATTGTGGTTCAGTGCTTTAAGAATTAACCACAAAGGCCACAACGTTTTTCACAATGGTCACAAAGACTT
>CAIYUC010000076.1 GCA_903929315.1 uncultured Bacteroidales bacterium | reverse complement strand
CGCGTTTGTTTATCTATTGGGAAGAATTTAAGTTGAGAAGGAATTTTCCTTATGGGCGTTCAACAACTTCAGTCTGTTGATTATCAAACTTTTTTCAACTAATTGTCGGAAAAAGAAAGAGACTGTAAAATGAACTCTGTCCAAAAAAAGTGTTATACTTGAAAATTGGAACAGAGCATGGAAGAATCAGAAGATTACAAAGAATTACGGGCAAAAGCATTGGCCCAACTACGTAGCGGACAATCGTTAACGGGAAAGGGTGGTGCTTTTGCACCACTTCTCAAGGAGTTTTTAGAAAGTGCCTTAAAGGCAGAAATGGATGTTCATCTTGATGAGCAAGAACGTAAACTTGGGAACAAGAAAAACGGCAAGGGCGTTAAAACCCTTAAAACATCATCAGGATCAATTACCATCGAGACCCCACAAGACAGGTTAAGTAGTTTTGAACCCCAACTGGTCAAAAAGCGAGAGACAGTTCTTGCTGAGAACCTTGCCCCTCAAATCATCAGCTTATACGGCAGAGGATTAAGTTTTCGCGACATCTCAAAACACATTGAAGAGATGTACGATATGGAGATCTCCCATGCAACTTTAAGTGAGATCACTGAACGAATTATTCCACAAGTTAAAGAATGGCAGAGCAGACCTTTAGAATCGCTTTACACTATTGTGTGGATGGATGCCATGCATTACAAGGTTAAAAGTGAAGGTAGAGTAGTTTCCCGGGCTGTTTATAATATTCTTGCAGTCAATAAATCTGGAATTAAAGAGCTCATTGGGATGTATATATCGGAAAGTGAAGGCGCTAATTTCTGGCTCTCTGTATTAACCGATCTCAAAGCCCGAGGGGTAAAAGATATACTCATCGCTTGCATTGACAACCTGAATGGATTTTCTGAAGCAATTACAAGTGTATTTCCACAAACAGAGGTACAATCCTGTATTATACATCAAGTAAGAAATTCAATCAAGTATGTGGGTTCCAAAGATCAAAGGGAGTTCACAAAAGACCTGAAATTGATTTATGATGCTGCAAACAAGGAACAAGCCGAAGTTGAATTGGAGAATCTGGATGCTAAATGGGGAAAGAAATACCCTACTGTCATTAAATCGTGGAACAATAACTGGTACAAGCTTTCCACTTATTTTCAATACGATGTGATCATTCGTAAGCTTATATATACCACCAATGCGGTTGAAGGTTTTCATCGCCAGGTAAGAAAGGTTACCAAAACAAAGGGAGCTTTTACCAGCGACATGGCATTACAGAAATTAATCTTTCTTTCCGTTCAACACATTTCTGAAACATGGCATAAATCAATGAAAAACTGGTCATTAATCCTTCAACAGTTATATATCAGATATGGTGACAGAATGAAATTTGACCTGTAACCAGCACACTTTTTTCCCAATATTAATTGCAAAGGTAGGTCACTTTCCTAACCTGTCAAGGGTATATTAACGGCTTGAAAAAAGCCGCCCTTGACAGGTTAGGAAATTAACCTAAAAAAGCATTTAAGATTGGAAAAAAATAAAAAAATGTTACTTTTGAAATTAATTAGTAAAATCATAGACAGAGTTTAAATTACACTCCCTCTTTTTCCGACAATTAGTTGAAAAAAGTTTGATAATCAACAGACTGAAGTTGTTGAACGCCCATAAGGAAAATTCCTTCTCAACTTAAATTCTTCCCAAT
>CAIYUC010000075.1 GCA_903929315.1 uncultured Bacteroidales bacterium | reverse complement strand
TTATTTGATGAATTAAAGGCCAGTCCTGATTTTTCTGATATTTTTGATAAAAATGACACCATTGAATTAGAAAAACTTTTATTAGCTGAAATAGTTTACAGATTACAGTACTTAAAAATTAGAGGATCGGACGCTAAGGGTGAAGCATTTCAATTATTTATATCACCATATTATAGGGGGGACAACGATCAATACTTAACCCCCGAAACTGTAATAAAAACCATTATAGAAATCATCAATCCATCTATTAAAGACATTATTATTGATATTGCCTCTGGAACTGGAAGGTTTTTAATACATACCATTCAATATGTTTCCAATAATCTTTTAGCCAAAAAGATAAGTATTAAAGAATGGAGTGCTAATCATGTTTTTGGGATAGATATTGATAGGTTATTAGTAAAGATATCAAAAGTTTATATGGTTTTAATAGGGGATGGACACACAAATATAATTTGCCGTAATAGCCTAAGTGGGGACGTTAAGGGAGTTGATATAGGTGCAAGAATTATTAATGTTGCAATTACAAATCCTCCATTTGGCTCAAGTGAGAAAATATCCGACAGGTCTATATTAACATACTATGATCTGGGACACAAATTCGATTCTGACTTCAATCCATTACCCGAAATTAACGACAAGGGACAATCACAAGGCGTTTTAATGTTAGAAAGATCATATCAATTTTTAAAAGAAGGAGGAATGATAGGAATAGTATTGCCAGATGGAATTTTTTCAAATATTAATGATGATTATATACGAGCTTGGATTGTTAGACATTTTAAAATCATAGCAATAATATCACTCCCCGAAGAAACATTTAGAGTTAAAACCATTGGTGCAAATGTTAAAACTTCTGTATTGATTGCACAAAAGAACAATAAGTCAACAGAACATAATATATTTTTCGCAAAACCCAAAAGTATCGGATATAATATCTATGGGGGAGTGACCACCTCTAATGAGGTTGCCGATGTTCCAAATTATTTTTTCAAAAGAAAAAAGGAATGTATTGGTAAATACTTTTTCTTAACCCTTACTAATGAAGAATTAATAAACAGAATGGATGTCCCCTATTACTCGTATGTTCTTCCGGTGAAAGATTCTATTTTGCTTGGAAAATATTGTGATGTTTTTGTTGGAAAAACCCCAAGTAAAAGTAAATATTTAGATTCTGGAGAAATTAAAATTCTAAAAGTAAGATGTCTAACAAATAGATTTATTGACTGGTCTGATCGCAAAAGGGATTACGTAGCACAATCATGGTATGATTCAACTGATAAAAAAGGAGTAGATATAAAAAGGTACGATATATTAATAGCATCCGCTGCGCATATGGCAAAATACATTGGCGACGAAATAGACATCGTAGATCATATCCCTGTAAAATACAAGGGTATTATTGCCTCTGCTAAGATTTTAGTTATCAGGATTAATAAAGAAGAACTTAACCCGTATGTATTATTATTATACCTAAGAACGAAAGAAGGGTATGAGAATATTCAGCATATAATAAGAGGACAAACCGCAGAAATATACCCTCAAGACATTAAAGAATTAAAAATCCCTAAAGATTTAGTGGATTTATCAAAAAACAATGGCCTGAAAATTCAGAATGTGTATGAATTTAATTTAGATAACATTTATAAATCTCATCTTAATTTTGCAAAACTCGAACATGGATATGATTTAATACCTCATACAAACATCCATCACGAAGAATTAATTGATTTAGAATAATATCGAAGGGCTATTAGTGTACAATTGTATATCATTGCCTAAAATAATTACCTGGTTCTTGATATTGGTTTTATCAGCCTTGATTCTGACCTGGTTAATTTCATTTCTCAGGGGACTGGAGAGGAAGGAAACCAACATTGACCGGCTATCTTCCGGGCTTTACGTAATCCGGATGATATTACCCGAATCAGCAGATATCACATTGTTTACCAATATGGATCCGGCGCGTGAAACAGAACTGCTCGCCCAGTCACAGTTTGTTCTGGCTCCGAGGCTTGTTGTAAAAGATCGGCCGGCTCCATATATTCTGCTTATCGAAGATCCTTTTTTCCCGGGGAAGAAAATGGAGAATGACCGGCAGATTTGTTCGGTTCATAAGAATAATCTTGTTTATACTTTACTGAAAAGAAAAGACTGAAATGTTGTTATTTATCCTGCTACTTAATATAATGGTTTGGGTTATAACGGTTAATCAACTGCTTAAGCGCATTTTTTCTCTTCCCGGCAGTATGCTCCTGAGGATTATTCTTTCAATTTACCTGACTCTTACCATATTCAGTTTTCTTTATTTTCTAAGTTTATTGGTCAGTTTAAGTATAATGGCATTCCTGACGGGTATCTTTATCATTTCAATCATTCTGCTGTCATTCACATGGAAGGAATTAAAAAAAATAACCTTTAGATCAGGTACCGGAAAAATTTCTCCTGTTCAGTTATTACTCATCCTCGTATGTGTTCTTGCCATCACGGGTATTTTCATTGATGTTGCCCAACGGTATAAGTATGGTGACTGGGATGGTTGGGCCTTATGGAATCTTCATGCTAAATTCCTGGCTTCCGGGTCACTGTATTACCGGTTGTTTTCCTCCAACCTCGCTTGGGCTTCACCGGATTACCCACTGATGCTGCCTTCATGGATTGCCATCTTCTGGAGGTGTTTGGGAAATTTTTCCCCCGTTATCCCATCAGTAATAGCATATATTGTGCTTATCTCCATTGCCCTTTCAGTATTTGCTTCATTACACATACAAAAGCAGACTGCTGTTGGATTTCTTTTCCTCATCCTGTTTCCCATGGATCATGTTTTTATTGCCAGGTCATCCACACAATATGCGGATACCTTGATGGCATTGTTTATTTTACTCAGTATGATCCTGTTCCATCATCGTAACACCGGGGATAAAAAACTTTACTATTTACTGGGTTTCTTTACTGCATCCTCTGCATGGATCAAAAATGAAGGAATTCTTTTCTTTCTTGTTTTTTCATTTTATTTCATTTTCTCATCATGGAGAAACCGGTCTGCAATAACCCGCTATTTCACCGGAGCTCTTTTACCGTTGCTGGTCATTATATTATTTAAAACCGGATATGCTCCTGTCAATGGCCTCGTGAAAATACAATCCGTTAACACATTTCTCCAGGTTTTTGATATCAGCAGGTACATTAAAATAGGTCAGTTTTATATCTCCTTATTGTTTACGGATTTTCCGGTAATCATTCCGCTCATCGTCACTGCTTTCATCCTTGACAGGAAATATTTCCTTTCATGGAACAGTATTATTCTGATGACCATGCAGATTGGCTTTTTATCCGTATTTCTTTTCACCACCCGGGATCTGACATGGGGATTGAACACGGCCTGTGACCGCTTGACTCATCAATTATATCCGGCTCTTATCTATACGATAATCTGCTCCATCAGTATAAGGTTGAAATATTTACATTTGCATTAAATCCATAAAAAAGATGTCGGAAAAAACCAAAATAGCATGGTTGTCCATCTTTTCTAATTCCCTGTTAATTCTTCTCAAACTTTTGACGGGTATTATCAGCGGGTCGATCAGTATTATCTCAGAAGCTATCCATTCCTTTATGGATCTGCTGGCTGCGGTTATTGCATTCTTTTCCGTCAGGATTTCAGATACTCCTGCTGACGAAAGGCATCCTTATGGTCATGGAAAATTTGAGAATATTTCCGGTGTTATAGAAGCGCTGCTAATTTTTATCGCTGCCTTATGGATCATATACGAAGCAGTCATGAAATTTTTCCATCCAAGGAAAATAGAGTCTATTGAAATAGGTATCCTGGTGATGATCATTTCGGCAATTGTGAATATTTTCGTTTCACGCAGGCTTTATAAAGTGGCGAAGAAAACCGAATCCATAGCGCTGGAAGCAGATGCGATCCACCTGAAAATGGATGTCTACACTTCTGCCGGTGTTGCAACCGGGCTTCTTCTAATATGGGTGGGAAGTTTTTTTATTCATTCCATACTCCTTTATTATCTTGATCCACTGATTGCTATGCTGGTTGCTATCTTGATCCTGAGGGAAGCGTATCTTCTTTTCACAAAAGCATATTCTCCGTTACTGGATGTTTCGTTATCACAGGAAGAGATTGGGTCAATACGATCACTGATCGATAAATATTGTTCATCAAATGTAAGCTATCATGGTCTCAGGACAAGGAAAGCCGGTAACCACAAATACATTGACTTTCACCTTAACCTTTCTGCTGATATGCATGTCAAAGAGGCTCATGATCTGTGCGATACCATAGAAAATGATATTAAACGTGCTTTCAAAAATTCCGAAGTCACAATCCACATTGAAAATTTTTAGTTGATTTTTACGTTTCACTTTACTTCATATCAGCGGCATGGATGTTAATTAACAATCTATTGTTAATCAAATTAGTGAATAACCTGTATTCATGTTTCATTATATTTTAATTTCGTAAATGTTAGTCATCATTATTCATTAACTTGGATTTCATGGTTAAGAACAAACTGGTACTCATTTTCTTTTTCAGTTTCCTTCCTTTTCTGCTATTTGCACAGGACACCCTCCGGGTTGATTCAACTTCCAAAAAGAAAACCCTGGTGGAGGACGATCCGGTTGTTTCTATGCTTGATAGTCTTGCCTTTCTGAAAGTTTTTGAGAATACCTCCTTTCTGAACCCTTCATCCAATCACACCCCGCCTTCCATCAGCGACGAGGATATTCCTTATTTTTCTGATTCTGTTTATCGTGAAAGGATCACACAAATGAGTGAACAATCCCCCTTTGAGTATGTATACAATACGGATGTAAGAAAATTTATTGATCTTTATGCCTATAAAAAGCGGGCATTGACGGCCCGGATCCTCGGACTGGCCCAACTTTATTTTCCTTTATTCGAAGAGCAACTGGATAAATACAATATGCCTCTTGAGTTAAAGTACCTGGCTGTAATTGAATCGGCCCTGATCCCGACAGCGAATTCAAGAGCAGGAGCCAAAGGTCTGTGGCAATTTATGTATGGAACGGGTAAAGTCTATGGTTTAAAGATCTCGTCCTATGTCGATGACCGGTTTGATCCGATCAAATCCACTATTGCCGCATGTGAGCACCTTAACGACCTTTATAATATTTATGGGAATTGGTCATTGGCACTGGCTGCTTACAATTCAGGTGCAGGGAATGTGAATAAGGCCATCCGGCGGGCAGGAGGAGCGAAGAATTTTTGGGTGATCCAGCGTTACCTTCCAAGGGAAACCCGCTCTTATGTCCCCGCTTTTATTGCGGCCAGCTATGTCCTGACATATGCGCCTGAACATCGCATTTATCCTGTAGATCCCGGTCTTCTTTTTTACGAGATCGATACTGTCATAGTGAAAAATCCATTAACATTCGACCAGATCTCCGAAATGCTTTCAATTCCAAAAGAAGAACTTCAATTCCTCAATCCTGCCTTTAAACAAGGAGTCATCCCGGCTACCAACGAAAATCCTTATGTCCTTAGATTGCGAAAGAAATACATCGGTGATTTTATCAATAACGAGAACGCGTTATATGCCTATAAGACGAAAAAAGGACTGTCAAGGGATTCTTTGCTTGCAGCGGCTTATAGCAATAGCCGGGACGCAACGGAATACAAAGTGAAAAACGGGGAAACGCTGGGAAGTATCGCTAAAAAATTCCATATGTCCGTACCGGAATTGAAGTCCTTAAATAACCTGAAAAGAAACTATGTTAAGCCCAGACAACATCTTCTCGTTTATACCGGTCCCCCGAAAAACAAGGCCCCCGAACATCTCCTGGCTGCTTCTGCCACTCCCCGGGATTCAAGTATTAAACCTTTAAAAACAGTGAACCCGGAAACCGGGGACAGCCTTGTTTATCATGTTGTGAAAAGCGGTGAAAACCTGAGCAAAATTGCACAGGATCACAATTGTACCACCGATAACATTGTCAAATGGAATCACCTGAATAATTTAACGATTATTGTTGGCCAAAAATTGAGGATTTTCGCACCGTCCGAAGAATCTGCTATGACTCCCGAATCCTCCGGACAATCTGCAAAAACTTCGGCAACGATTGCTTCTTCGGATGGACAAAAATATATCTACTATATTATCCAAACCGGTGATAACCTTTGGGGAATTGCTGAAAAGTACGAAGGGGTTACTGTTGCCGATATCAAAAAACTGAATAATATCTCGAACGCCCAAAGATTAAAACCGGGGCAAAAGATCAAGATCATGCCCGCCCGTTAAATCGAATCGTGTGAATAGCTGACGAATAGTGTTGCATTTTTCTCAGGTAACTTTACGGTAGCGCCACACAGCGAAACCAATAATACCCACAGCATAAACTACCAGGGAATAAAATGATTCCCTTATATCATGAAAATCAGATCCTTTTAGCATCACCATCCGCATGATCCGGATAAAATATGCAATGGGGTTTATCCGGTCAAGACGTTGTGCCCATTCCGGCATACTTTCAATGGATGTAAAAAGGCCACTCATCAGGATGAAGATCATCATAAAGAAAAAAGAAACCAGCATGGATTGCTGCTGGGTATTCGTCATAGTGGAGATCAACAACCCGAATCCCAAGATTACAAATATATAGACAGCAGCCGAAAGAAATATCAGCCAGAGGCTGCCAATAATGGGAATGTTGAAAAGAATTTTGCCAAGAGTCAATCCGAATGCGAGTTCGAACAGGGCAATGATCCAGAAGGGAAGGAGCTTTCCAGCGATGAACTGCACCTTCCGGATGGGAGTTACGTTTATTTGTTCAATAGTGCCGATCTCTTTTTCCCTAACGATATTCATCCCTGATAAAAGAAAAGCAATAATCGTAACCAGTAAACAAAGAATACCGGGAACCATATAAGTCTTGTAATTCAGTTTTGGATTGTACCAGTAACTGGAAGTAACATTGATATTGTGTGTTGCTGTAAGCATAGCCGGACTCAGAAAGTCGATCAGGATCTCCCGGTTAAAATCAAGGATTATCATCGTTGAATAAGCATTAATAAGTCCGGCGCTTGCACCATTAATGGCATTGATCACAATCTGTACCTTGGCTGCGTTTTCCTTTACCAGGCGGCGTTCAAAGCCATATGGGATGTGCAGGATCATATCGACATTTCCCTTCTTCATTTCCTGCTGGGCTTCCTTTTCAGAGAAAGAAGTGTTTTTTATGATAAAGAACGGACTACCTTCAAATTTACTTATCATTTGCCGGGAAGTTGAAGATATGTCCAGGTCGATGATCGAGACTTTAATGTTCTTCATCTCATAAGTGGCGGCATGAACGAGGATGATCAACTGGACCAACGGCACCACGAAAATGATCGGCAGCATCATCCGGTTGCGGAAAACCTGTATAAACTCTTTCTGAATTATGAATAGTATCGTATTCATTTTGCTTTTAAGCTAACCGGATCTTGAATTTTTTAATGCTCATCATGATAAACGTCACGGTAAATAAAATCATAATGAGAGTTTCTTTCCAAACATAGATAAAACTGTTACCTTTCAACATGATGTCCTTGATGATGGTGATGAAATACTTTGGTGGCATTATATGGCAAAGCACTTGAAGAATGACCGGCATATTCTCAACCGGGAAGATAAATCCCGACAGGAGAATGATGGGCAGCATCAGTGCTACGAGTGAGAGAGTCATGGCTACCTGCTGGCTATTGGTGATACTTGAAATGAGGATACCCAGCGACAGTGCCATTGTGATGTAAAGAAGACTTTCAGATAAAAGCAGGACTATATTTCCTTCGATAGGCACCCCAAATACAAATTTGCCCATTCCAAGAATAATGCATGAGTCTATGAAGGCCAATAGTACATAAGGAATGACCTTGCCAATAATGATCTGGATCGGCCGAAGTGGGGAAACCAATAATAGCTCCATGGTGCCAAGTTCTTTTTCACGGGTAATGGACAGCGAGGTCATCAATGCTGAGATCAGCATCAGCAATAAGGCCATGATACCGGGAACAAACATGAAGACACTTTTAAGTGCCGGGTTGTACTGCATCCTCACTTCCGGAATTATGCGCATAGGTATCTGTTCGGCATTGATGGAGACGAGATAATTATTGATGATGCCGGATGCATAATTCACCAGTATGTTAGCGGTATTTGGATCAGAGGCGTCCCCCAGGATCTGAAGGTCGGCTTTGCCTTCCTGTTGCAGCTTTTTAGCGAAGTTGCTACCGAAAACGATGACCAGCTTGGTGTTTCCTTCCCGGAAGGTCGGTCCGATCTGGGAATAGTTTGTGAGGTTTTTTTCCAGGATAAAATATCCTGACGAGAGGATCTTCTCGGAAATCTTACGTGTGACTTCATCTTTCGACGAATCGTAAATTGCGATTCTTGCATCTTTGATCTCGTTTGTGATGACATATCCAAACAATAGCAACTGAGCGGCGGGAATGCCAAAGAGGATCATCAGGGTGCGGTAATCCCTGAAGATGTGATAAAACTCTTTAATGACAAATCCGATGAATCGCTTCATAGACTTTTTTTGTTTTTAGCGTAACTGTAAAAGAACCGCCAGGCCGAAACCAGTAACGGGATCCCCATGCAAAGAAAGAAGGTATATATGATCTCAGGGTTCACCAGTCCGGATAACCGCAGGGTGATCCCCCCGCTGATCATGATTGCCATCAACAGGTAACTCCGGAAGTTGAAGAAAGAGAAGAAACAAGGATTGTCGATCCTGATAAGGGTAATTCTTGTGATGTGTTTTTTGGATATCCTTGCAAAAAGAAGAATGTAGAATAAAATGCCAAGTACAATCCCGATCCCAATTTCCATGGTCAGATGATGATTTGCACCAATGAGCCAAAGTAAAGAACGAAAAATGAGAATCACTCCGGCAATGGTCCAGGTACATCCGGCAATGAGTAACAGTGTCCTTTTCTGAACACCTGGTTTTATTTTTTCAAGAAAATTAATTATTTTCATTTCGTTTCATGCTACAGTTTTTACTCTTGCAAGTTTCAGGAAGACATCGTTCATATTTGATGCACTGTAAGTTTTCTTTAAGGCGGATGGTGTATCCAGTGCGGCAATTTTCCCATCGACCATTATCGTGACCCTGTCACAATATTCCGCCTCATCCATATAATGGGTTGTAACAAAAACAGTGATGCCATCCTTTGCTGCCTCGAATATAAGGTTCCAGAACTGTCTTCGGGTAATCGGGTCGACGCCTCCTGTGGGTTCATCCAGAAATACTATCTTGGGATCGTGGATGATAGCCACCGAGAATGCCAGCTTTTGCTTCCATCCTAACGGTACATCTTTAATCAGTTTATCCTTTGCATCTTCAAGTCCCAGCTTTTTCATCAACATTGCAGATTTTGTGGAGATCTCCTTTCTGCTTAGTCCATATATTCCTGCATAGAATCGTATGTTCTCGTATACCGTGAGGTCATCGTAAAGCGAAAATTTCTGACTCATATAGCCGATATTCCGTTTGATATCGTTACGCTGGGAATAGATATCAAGGCCTCCTACCTTCACCTCCCCGGATGTGGGATACGACAAGCCGCAAAGTATGCGGATTGCAGTTGTTTTTCCCGCACCATTGGCACCCAGAAACCCAAAAATTTCGCCTTTCCTGACCTCAAAATTCAAATGGTCGTTGGCAACGAAATGTCCGAATTTCTTGACGAGATTTTTGACCGTTATAATATTTTCTACCATACTATCCATGAAAATATTCTACCGAAATATTTCTACCAAAATATGACTCCTCCGGAGTCAAGATGTATTATTTTTTTTCTTTTGCGGAGTTGGTTTATTGAATCATTAATTCCATAAAGCAGTCTTCGATGTTTGGCTGGATTTCTTCAATTTCGATATTTTCATGACCGGTTTGGATTAAGTATTTGTGAAGATCTTCCATGGATAGGATTGACTTTTCAAATGCTATATGGGCTGACTGGCCGAAAGCCTGTACGCTACGTACACCCGGGTACTTGTGAAGATCCTTCAATAATTCAAAGGACTTTCCTGAGCGCACTGCCCAAAGTTGAAAGCGGTAGTCCGCTATAATTTCTTCAGGTTTGCTTATCTTCATGATCCTGCCGTCCTGGATGAGGGCCACACGATCGCACAGACTTGCTTCATCCATGTATGGTGTCGACACCATGATTGTGATATTGCTTTCTTTCAGCCTGCGCAACATCTCCCAGAATTCCACACGTGAAACAGCATCAACTCCGGTGGTGGGTTCATCCAGGAAAATAACAGCCGGTTTATGGATCAAAGCGCAGCAGAGGGCCAACTTTTGTTTCATTCCACCTGAAAGATTCCCTGCCCTTCTGGTCTTAAAGGGCTCAATCTGGCAATAGATGTCTTTGATCAGGTCATAGTTCTGTTCGATCGTCGTCCCGAAAATGGTCGCATAAAATGACAGGTTTTCTTCAACGCTGAGGTCCATGTAAAGAGAAAATCGTCCCGGCATATACCCAAGGATCTTACGGATTTTTTTAAAATCTTTCACTACATCGAGTCCTTCAACAGATGCCACGCCCTTATCGGGTAATACAAGGGTTGCGAGTATCCGGAAAAGAGTTGTTTTTCCTGCCCCATCCGGGCCTATAAAGCCAAACAATTCTCCTTTAGGCACTTCAAAAGAAATGTCGTCAAGAGCTTTTACGGTACCATAGCTCCTGCTTATATTCCTGACCAAAATTGATGGGTTTTCCATGAAATATCTAAGGCAGAAGAATAGTTTTTGTCCAGTAGGTTGTTCTTCCTAACAATGAAATGCCAATATATCCACGTATCTTAAGCACATTCGGTGAGTCACTAAAATGAATATGACATGTGTACGTCTTCCCGTTATTCGGGTCATAGATAGTGCCATCTTTCCATTCATCTTTTCCATCAAAAATAAAATTCTTTAAGATGACCAGTCCTAACCTGGGGGTTTGCTGAAGTTTCGGATCGGGGTTGAGATGATCGGTTTTTGGCTTTCCTGTGGCTGAATCGATAGGTTCTTTCAACCAAACGATCTTAGCAAAAAATTTATTACCCTCCTCGTAAATCTGGACTTTACTGGTTCTTTCCTCATTGTACCATATTCCGACAATGTCGCCGGCCTTATGTTTCTGAGCGAAAGTATTGCTCCCCTGGAGCGCGAATAGCGCAAAAAGCACAAATGTTAATGTTCCTGATTTTCTCATGATGGTTTGAATTTTGGTTAATACAGTATCATTTTGTAGGCATGAACCGGATATCACCAGGCATACCTATCTTAAGTGTTCCGTCATTTTTCACCCTCACTTTGGCAGCATAAACAAGGTTCACCCGCTCTTCCTTGGTCTGAATCGTTTTAGGAGTAAATTCTGCTGTTTCTGAGATCCAGGTAACGACTCCTTCCGCGGTGCTGTTGGTATTCTCGTCTTTATCGTAATGAACTACCACCTTCTGTCCTATCTTGATATAAGGAAGTTGAACACCGCTCACATATACACGGAGGTCGAGGCTGGTAAGATCAGCGATCTTGTAAACCGGTTTTCCAAATGTAGTAATTTCATTTGGCTCTGCATATTTCGTAAGTACTGTTCCTTTAATAGGATTTATGATATGTGCATCGACGATCGAGTTATTGATCTGGTCAATTTGTTTATTGAAAGTAGAAACCTGGGCATCCAGACTGGCATACTGTGATTTTATTGAGGCAATCTGTTTATCAGCAAGGTTAAGGCTGGCATTAATATCGTCCAACTGCTTTGTTGTGGCGGCCCCATCTTTTAACAGACGTTCAACCCGTGCTTTCTCAACCAGGATATTGGTTTTATTCTGTTCCTGTACAGCGATCTGTGCTGCCAGGTCATCTCTTCTTGTAGAGGTGGCAAGCTGCTGTTCACGAGCCTGGCTCTTTCTGATCGACATATCGAGCGTATCAACTAAACCCACCAGGGTATTCGAATCGATCACCTGACCTTCTTCCACCTTCAGGAATAAGATTTTTCCATTTGCCTGAGAGGACACTGTGACCTCCGTGGCTTCAAATGTTCCGTAAGCATCAGGATTATCTTTGTCCCTGTTGCATGAAGATACCAGGAGATATAAAGGAAGAGCGATTAAAATTACTTTTTTCATTGTCCTATTTATTTTGTTCTACTTTTTCTTCTACATAAAATTATAATTTACCCAGAGTAAACAGGTAAGCTATCTTTGCTTTCACCAGTTGTATTCGATGCAACTCGAAAGTCAGCTTTGCGAGCGTTTCCTCATTGAGGCGTGCGATGTAATCACTGGAAGTGATCACCCCGTTGTCAAGTTGTGAAGATGCAGAATGTGTGATCTTTGTTCTCAACTCGATGATCTCTTCGTCTTTCTGAAGCAATTCCCCCAGTTTTTCAATCTCAGTCAATCCACTTTCTGCTTCTATCCTCAGGTTCTTTTCAAAGGTTTCTTTTTGTGTTCCTAAAATATCATTCTGGATATCATAGATCTTCTTTTCATTTTTATTTTGATTCCAGTTCCAGATATTCCAGGTCAGCCTGGCTCCGAATAACCACCATGGAGAAAAATCGTTGGAAAGCATATTCAATCCGGGCCTTCCATAACCTGCCTGGCCGAAGGCATAAAATTTTGGATTCCAGCGTGTGTTCACCATATTTTTCATCACACCGGTTTTTTGCTGTTGAATGTTATACAACTGCAATTCGGGCCGGCTATCTTCAAATGCCGTCGAACTGATCTGAACACGTGGCAGGATCAACCTGGAATTGGGAGAAATAGTCGAGGATGTCAGTTCAGAGAGTACCTGAAAATCGGTGGTCAGGTCGTTGTGGGTCTCGATCAATTGCTGATCGATATTCATTAGTTCTGCCTGCAATGCATCTGCATTGGAGGCAAGCATGGCACCGTTGGTTACGGCTGATTGAACTTCCTTAAGTTTCGATTCCAACTGGCTCTTATTACTTTTTAGTATCTCTTCATTTTTCTGAAGCATAAAAATACTGAAATAGGCTTGGTTGATCCTGCTTTTCAACTGGTATAACTCAACCTGGAGGCTTTTTTGATCTGACTGAAGGTTGAACGCTTCCAATTTTTTCTGGTAACCGGTTATATTGCCGTCATAGATTGATTGATTCACATCAACAGTGACCTTGTACATGTCCTTGCTGATTTCAGGAAATTTGATGAAAGAAAACTGTGCAGGCAGATTTAGCTTCAGCTCTGTTACATCCGATTGTAGTGATGCACTGCCGTTCAGGTTCAATTGCGGCAGGTAATTCTTATTGAGGTTTTTAATTTTCAGTTCATTGGATTTTTCCAGCATGCCTGATTGCCGTGCCAGTGGATATGTTTTTTCTGCCTGCCGGTAACAATCGTAAAGGGTCACAGTATCGGATTGCCCGTAAACAATAAACTGTATGAACAATGATAGCAGCAGGAATGCGATTCTTTTCATTTTTTTCTTATTGTATTCATAATTAACTGTGGAATTGTTTTCTTCCTTTTTTCAATAAACTGATCATATTGCTCATCCGAAAAATCAAAAATATTCTGCAACATAGGCCTGGCAACCACCGGGAAGATGCACAGTGCAAGAATATTAATAAAAAGTTCCCTGACATCCGTCTTTTCTAACTTCTCGTCATACATAAATTCCTTCATCCGCTCGAATACCATGGAAGGCGATACCGGAGCTGATTTGAAAACGCTGATGATCTTTTCCGGGTTTTGGTTCATTTCAGTAAGGATGAAACCGGGGATATATGAATTTTTCTGGAAAAACCCTATGTATTCGCTGATCAGATTCTTTAACTTTTTTTCAAGAGGAACATCGGCATCAATAGTCATGAATAGTTTCGTAAAGATTTCCCGGAAAGCAGCCTTAAACACGGCATCAAACAAGTTTTCCTTGGTCCGGAAATAATAATGCAGAAGGGCTTTATTGATCCCAGCTTCATCCGCAATCTCCTGCATGCGTGCGCCTTCAAACCCCTTTCGGTGGAAGACAGTCTTCGCAGCCTCTAAGATTTTTTCTTCAGTATTGTGTGTTTTATTAGCCATTTAGTTTAACTATCTGGTTAAACCATGTGGTCAAAAGTAATACAAATTTTAATTATGTGAATAATTTTAAGAAAATATTTTTTATCGTGTTAAGGAAGCAAATATTGAACTTATTTTCCCAGTTCGATCTTAATTTTCTTAGCCGTTGTCCTATTTTATCAGGATCATGCGGATGGTCATGCTGAAAGGATCTTCCTTTCATGATATCCGTGTGCCATTTTATTCGCTTTTGGTATATGCAATTATAAGTATTACCTTGGCAGTCCGGAGATACCGGAAAGTAACCTGACCTTTTATGCAGAGATGGAGAATACTTTCTAAAAAAAAACGTTTTCGTTGGATTGCAATCGTCCTGGTATTCCTCGTTTTGCTGATCGCTCTAACGCATCAGTTGCTATTTCTGGAGCAGGAAAGTAAAAAAGATACACTTCAAAGGATAAAAGAGCGGGGACAAATCATCGCGCTTACCGATCTGAATTCGCTTAACTACTTTCTTTACCGTGGTACGCCCATGGGATACCAGTTGGATCTGTTGCGTTCATTTGCAAAAGAGCTTGGCGTTTCATTAAAGATCATTGTCAGCAATGATATTTCGGAACTTTATTATTTTCTCGAACTTCACATTGGGGATGTCATTGCCTTAAATCTCCCGGTGACAAAGGAAGGGAAACTGTTGCTCAATTATTCTGCGGAATTAGGGGATACAAAGCTGGTACTGATCCAACGGAAACCTTTACCCGGAGATCACCGGAAACCTGCAAAGCTGATCCGGTCCTTCTCCGATTTTTTATATGATACAATTTATTACAGAAGCAATGCTTTCTTCTTACCATTGATCAGGGAATTTATCGATGAAACCGGGGATCGTATCACTTTAATGGAAAACAGGAAAAACAACCCTGAAGAACTTATCAGGATGGTTTCCGAAGGAAAGATTAACTATGCCATTTGCCCTGAAAATCTGGCTATGGTGCTGACAAAACAGTATAAAAATATTGATGCTGAAATACCGCTTTCAGGGCCGTACAAATTTGCCTGGGGAACAGGTCATTATTCCGACTCCCTTCTTCGAAAGCTTAATATCTGGATCGATGAGCTAAAACGGAAAAATGAAATGCAAAACATCTACAGTTCCTATTACGATAATCCCAAGGTTTTGAGCTATTTTCAGAATGATTACTGTTCCCTGAAGGGAAATAAGATCTGTCCGTATGATGCAGAGATAAGGAAAGAAAGTAAGCTTCTTCATTGGGATTGGCAATTGCTGGCATCGCTCATCTATGAGGAATCGAATTTCCGCATCGGGCAAATATCCAGGAGAAAGGCAACAGGACTAATGCAGCTGACACCTGAAATTGCCGGTAAATTCGGCATGGACAGTACATCCTCTGCAGGGAAGCAAATTGCAGCAGGAGTAAAGTACCTACGGTGGCTTGACAAACAGCTTCCGCATGAGATCGCTGATCCGCAGGAACGGATAAATTTCATCCTGGCCGCTTATAATGTAGGATTGGGAAGAATACTGTCAGCACGTGAAAAAGCTGTCATGTACGGAAAAGATCCTAATAAATGGAACCATAATGTGGATTATTATCTCACCCACAGGTCCAAAAAAGAACCCGTCCAAAAATCGGATACAGGACAATATGCGATCAGTTATCCCGAGCCAGGAAGATATGTAATCGATATTCTCGACCGGTACAATCATTATAAGAACATCATACCAAGATAATAAAGCCGGTAGTTGAGACACACAATTCGTCTTACTCCAACTGCAAATCAGTTCTTTTGCCGATCCTCAAGAAAGATCCGGCATGTATCTTTAATGGATTGTTCCACCGGGATGAACCCGACACCAAGCGCCTTCCGGATCTTATCATTTTTATAAAGATATCTCTGGGAAGTTGTTATGGCCATGTCCTTCGTCAGTTCAGGTCTTGAACGTGTGATGAAACTTCTGGCAGCTTCGATTCTCCATGCCAGTTGACTGAGCACCGGGCTGACATATATTGAAGGAGCGGGCTTCCTGAGATATTCGGCGATCCAGGTAAAAAGCTGGCGGTAAGAAATATTTTCAGAATTGATGATAAACCGTTCATTGAAAATATTGCTGTCCATTAGCAGGATCATAGATTTGACAACATCTTTTACGTCCACGTATCCATTAACCCCTTTCGGATAATATTTTAATCCTTTATAAAGCAATTTGAATAACCCCGAGGTACCGTCCCAGAAACCGGGACCAAGGATCACTGAAGGATTGACAATGACCGCATTCAGACCTTCTTCCATTCCGCGCCAAACCTCTCTTTCACCTCCATACTTGCTGATAGAATAGGCAGTATTTTTAATTGACGTTTTCCAATAGGTTTCTTCGTCAGTGAAGCCGGCACTATGGTTTCTTCCCAGCGTGGCAACGGAACTTACATAAAGAAATTTTCTGATTTTCTTTTCAAAGGAAAGGTTAACAAGATTTGCCGTTCCATCAATATTTACTTTTAACATTAACGGATGATCTTTAGGATGAAAGGATACCATCGCCCCGCAATGATAAATTTCAGAGACCCCGTCAAGTGCATCTTCCAACGCTGTAAAATCCAGGAGATCGCCATCCACCCATTCAATCTTTTGGAAGGATTCATCCGGGTCAGAGAGGTAATAAGAGAAAATTTTATGGACCATTGAGGTATTACTTCTTTCCCGTTTCAATGCACGAACCGGTTTCCCCAACCTGATAAGTTCAAAAAGAAGATGAGATCCAAGAAGGCCTGTACCCCCGGTAACAAGTATCATTTTGTATCGACATTTACCGGATCAAAGGTACGATTTTTAAATGGCAGAGAGGATACTACTATTATTGCATTTGACCCGCTTTTATACTTTTATATGCAACATTATTATAAGCCCAGTCAATAATTTTCAGGGTGTCATTACCGGAACTGCAATAGATCCTTATCCAGGCATATCGTTTGGAGTTCACATTCGCTGATATACTTTCCGTCGTCATGCCGAGGTATTTTACACCTTTCCCCGTGAACTGTACCAGATCATATTTCCCATCTGTAGTTCCCCACAGGCCAACATCGGAAATAACCGTATTCTCATCCAATGCTTTAGGGACACCTGCATTGGATTCATTTAAAAATGAATTACTGCAATCCCCCAATAAATTGACGGTATTTTTTATGATTCTTATGGAAAGGGAATCGGAAGTTCCCGACTTAGGATTCTTATAAATTTCAAAAAGGATATATCCGCAACTGAGAACAACAGAGTCTTTATTAATGTTGACAAGGGTTTTATTGATTCCCGAATAAACGATCATATCCGGGATTTCACTCACCGTAGTATTTTTTTGGCAGCAGGTCAGAAATACGATCAGTAGCCCGCCGGTAAAGAATATCAGCCGTTTCATTGTGTTTTGATTTTAAACGCTCCTTTATTACTATTATAAGACACCTGTTCTGCGGTAAAGATATTTAATTTCACTGGAAAATGCAAGGAATTCCCCGGAAACTGAAAAGAAAACCACTACAGTTTTTTTTCAATGGGATGCATTAAAAGGAATGTTCGCAGGTAAGCACATCAAAATAAAAATCAAAATTTAAAATGCAAAATGCAAAGTACAAAATGTATTTATCTGTCATTGACTTTTGACTTTTGTATTTTCATTTTAAATTTATAATTTTATATCACATTTTTTTTTGTGAATGAAGATTTTAAGAATATTCATTATTGTATTTTTTTTTCAATCTCAAGTTTCCTTTTCACAGGTCTGGCCGAAGATATTTGGAACATCAAGTGAAACATACCTGCAAGGGGGTTTGTGTGAATCATACGATAAAGGATACCTGATTGCAAGTCAAGTGGACCCCGGGCCCTCAGTACCACAGATGTATTCATGGATAATTAAAACCGACATTAACGGAGTCCAGCTTTGGACAAGAACTATCTTTTCCGCTAACTATCAGATTTCATTCAATGGGATAGATAAAACCCCTGATGGAGGGTTTGTGCTCACAGGAGTCACTACTAAACTTGATCCATATAACTATGATGTGGTTTTCATGAAATTCAATGCTTGCGGAGGAAAAGAGTGGTGTAGTATAATATCAACTCCCGGAAATGATGACTATGGATTAAAAATAAGATCACTCTCCGATGGGTACATTTCTCTAGTAAAATATTTTCAGGACTGGACTACCAAGAGAATATGGATCTTTAAGCTCGATAATGCAGGTAACATTTTGTGGGAAAAATTATTAAATGAATCGGACTCACTTATCCAGAATTCAGAAGGAAGAGATTTACTGATTACATCATCTAACCAATTCATTATTACAGGCGATGCATATCAAGGATCTCCAGGTCAAACATATTTTCTTAGACCATTAATTATTAAAGCGGATTCAAGTGGGAATGATCTATGGACCCTTTCATTTGGTGCAACAAGTGGATTCAGAGGAATGGGTGCTCAATTCCCAAACGAAAATCAGACCGGATTTATCTATACAACTGCTACCCATTTTCGAGATTCAATTCCTTTTGGAGGTCCACCATGCTTTCTCAAAATCAGTCCTTCAGGACAGGCCATGTATTACCGAGATTTAATATTGGATTCAATTATCTTGGGATCCGGGACAATTATAGGTGGTTCCTCAACATTAAATTTATATAATGATTCTTTATTAATCTCTTCTGTATGGCAGGACAGACACGGAAATCAAGATATTGGACTTCTGAAATCCGACACCTTAGGCCATGTATCTAAGGTTAAAATACTCTTTAAAAATGTTTTTTATTCACAGTTTGATGCATCTTTAATCACGTTCAATGACAAACTTTTGGCTGGGGGTCACTTTTATCTGCCAGGAAATAATACGAATATCTATCTATATAAGTTCAATACAAATCTTGAGTTCGATACTATTTACACTATGCCAAGAATTTATGATAGTTTATGCCCTTATCCTATTGTTTCTGACACTGTGAATCTTGATGACTGCGGTGTTATTTCATCAATTCATGATCCACTGCAGGAGCCGGATTATTATAAACTCAAAATTTTTCCAAATCCAGCAAACAGCAAAATAACTATTGAATTACCTCAATATTTATTAAAGCAATCTTCATCCGGTTCAGTCCAAATTACTACAATATACCATCAATGGAACTTTGCAACCCTCGAAATTTATGATCTTTTCGGAAAACTGATGTATTCAGAAGAGATCCCGAAGAAAACAGAAAAAATCGAACTGGATGTTTCCTCGTGGAATAGTGGAATGTATTTGGCGAGGGAGGTGTTCATGAATGAGGTGGTGGGGAATGTGAAGTTTGTGGTAAAGTAATCTCTTTCGGCAGTAGATTATGACTTCACCCTGGCCATCCTGGTTGTGTAATGACCTCTCCCCGGCCCTCCCCTTAAGGGCTACTCTTTATACACATCTTTAAAAGCATTGATTAACAATGGCCTGTTGATAGAATATTGTCTATTAGTGAAGGAGTTATTCAAAAAAATCAGACAATTGTGGAAAACAAAAGTCATGGATCTTTACTTTTAAAACCATGCTAATGCCACTCCGGTGTTGTAATGGGAATATTTTTTGAAAAAATAATGTAAAAATGTATCACCTTTTCATTTTTGGCCGATTAATGTCATTGATAAGTTCATTTATTACGAATCGAAACAGAAATAAATAGAACACGGATGACGCGGATCAAACTGATTAAAACTGATCACATGGAAGTACTTCACAAAGAAAATATAAAAAATCTAAGATCCATGTAAATCCGTTAAATCCGTGTCATCAGTGTGCCATTTTTTGAAAGTGTAATGTAGAACACGGATGACGCGGATCAAACTGATTAACACTGATTAAATGGACATTCTGCACAAAGACATCACCGATAAAATTATTAAGTCTTTTTATAAAGTCTATAATGAATTAGGCTTCGGATTTCTGGAAAAAGTTTATCAAAATGCTTTGTACCTTGAGTTAGTTGGCCTGGGCTTTGTTTGTGAAAAACAGAAACAGATAAAAGTTTTTTACAATGGCCAAACCGTGGGTGAATATTTTGCTGACATAAATGTAAATAATTCTGTAATCATTGAATTGAAAGCAGCAGAATCATTGGTAGAAGAACACGAGCTACAACTGATAAACTATCTCAAAGCAACAGAAATTGAAGTTGGACTTCTTTTGAATTTCGGCAGAAATCCACAGTTTAAAAGAAAAATCTTCACAAATGATTTGAAAAAACTAAGATCCGTGTAAATCAGTTTTATCCGTGTTCTAACGAAATCTTATCAATCACCGCCAGAACCCATACCATTTAAATAGGGTCTAGTTAAGTTCAGCCTGATTAAAAACGGTTATTATTTGCATGAAAAAGATGTGTATAAAGAGTAGCCTTGTTGGGGAAGGGAAGAAAGTGATGCTGGATGCTCGATACTCGATGTGTGGGGTTGGGTTGTTGATGTGGGTGTATAATTAAGAGATCACCGTAATCAAGAAATAGTTCTTTTTCCCCTTTTGGACAAGGATATATTTATCATTGAGGAGATAAGAATCGTTTACTATGAAGGTATCTCCTACTTTTTCTTTATTGAGTGCAACTCCTCCTTCTTTTACTGATCGCCGTGCTTCACTTTTGGAAGGAAAAATATTTGTTTTTTCTGACAGAAAATCGATAATGTTCACGCCGGTAACAAGATCGTTTCTGGATACACTGGATTGAGGCACTCCTTCGAAAATAGCAAGAAAGATTTTTTCGGGGAGCATTTTTAGAGTTTCTGTTGTTCCTTTTCCAAACAGGATTTCGGAAGCTTCTATAGCGGATTGATAATCCTGGTCAGAATGTACACGAACAGTGAGATCTTTTGCCAACGCTTTTTGAAGAACTCTCAGATGAGGCGCCTCATGATGCTCGACTATCAGACGATCCACTTCGTCCTTTGAGAAAAGCGTAAATTTCCGGATATAATCTTCCGCATCAGTATCACTGGTATTTAACCAGAACTGATAAAACCTGTAAGGTGAAGTCCTTTCCGGATCAAGCCATACATTTCCTTCTTCTGTCTTCCCGAACTTTCCGCCATCGGATTTGGTAATAAGCGGGCATGTGAGTGCATAAGCTTCACCCCCGAGTTTCCTGCGGATCAGTTCAGTGCCGGTCAGGATATTGCCCCATTGGTCGGAGCCACCCATTTGCATTTTGCAGTTTCTGTTCTCGAAAAGCCAGAGGAAATCATATCCCTGGACCAGCTGGTAAGTAAATTCAGTAAAGGAAATGCCATTTCCGGAGTCCATCCTGTTCTTTACAGAATCCTTTGCAATCATATAATTTACGGTAATATATTTGCCTACTTCCCTGAGAAACTGAAGAAAACTGAATTCTTTTGTCCAATCCCAATTATTGACAAATTCTACTGAGTTTGCGCCACAATTAAAATCCAGAAATTTTTCCAATTGTTTTTTAATGCATTCCTGGTTATATCTTAATACCGGTTCATCGAGCAGGTTACGTTCTTCGGATTTTCCCGAGGGGTCGCCAACCATTCCGGTCGCACCGCCAATTAAAACAATAGGTTTATGTCCTGCCCGCTGCAGGTGCACCAGCATCATGATCGAGGCCAGGTTTCCTATGTGCAATGAGTCGGAAGTAGGATCATAACCGATATATGCTGCTGTCATTTCCCTGGCCAGTTGTTCTTCCGTGCCAGTCATCATACTATGAATCATCCCACGCCACCGCAGTTCTTCAATGAAATTCATTTACTTGTTTTTTACAAAAGTAGAAATAAAATTTATCATCTTATCGTGTTATACGGTAAACGTCTTTACAACTTAGAATCAAAGTCAAAAAGTCACAGAGTCATAAAGTGAAAAAGTTACTCTGTGGGTCTCAGTGTCTTCTCAGTGAACCCCGGTGTAATAAAAGAAAATCTATCGGATAGATTTAGCAGGGCTTATTAATGAATTATTAAAAATATAAAATGAATAAAAAATATTCATTTATTTAGAATAGATTTAAATAAGTAGTTGTACTTTTGTAGTGCTTTTTCGATTGAATTAAAAAGAACAACCTTTATAAATGGGTAAAAAAGTTATATTTTTATACGGAATGCTTATTTTTATTGCCTTTCCGACATATATCGCAGGACAACAAACTGTTTTTCATAATCCGGTTGTAAGAACGGCTGTTTATTTTGATGTTTCACCTCCTTTAAGGGAATTGGCGACTCGTCCTCAGGGAAGAGCAGATCAGACATGGAAAGAAGGCTTTGTAAAGAACTTTTTCGATTTCAAAAAACCGGAACCAAAGGAAAATTTTCCATCAAATTGGGTAGATCCGGTCAGGCAGAATTATTATGGTACAGAAACCCTCGACACAACGATTCAGAATTTTGAAGGCCAATCCAATGTTCAGCAGGTTGTTCCACCTGACACATACGGAGATGTAGGGCCGAATCATTATTTCCAGGTTGTGAACCTTGCTTTTCAAATATTTAATAAAAGCGGAACGAGTCTCCTTGGTCCTTTACCCACTAACTCTGTCTGGACTGGGATGCCAAACAATTCCAACAGTGGCGATGCAGTTGTTCTCTATGATGAGCAGGCGGATCGGTGGCTTTTTTCACAATTTTCCCTCCCGAATTCCAATGGACCGTTCTATCAGATGATAGCTGTTTCCCAAACACCGGATCCGACCGGTTCATGGTATCGCTGGCAATTTTCATTCTCCAATATGCCTGATTATCCCAAGTTCGGAGTATGGCCTGACGGTTATTATATGTCAGCCAACCGTTTTACTTCGACTTCCGGTTCATTTAACGGAGTCTATGCCATAGCCTATGAACGTGCAGCGATGCTTGCCGGCAATGCGGGCGCGCGGATGATAATGTTCTCCTTATCTACATCCTATGAACCTTCTACTCTGATCCCTTCCGATTGCGACGGTCCCTTCCCTGCAACGGGTACTCCGGAATATTTTACTTACATCCATACCGCATCACCTTACCACCTTGGTATATTTGAATTCCATACGGATTGGATAACAACCGCCAATTCTACTTTCGGGAACTTTTTTAGTTTGCCCGTTGCTACTTTTAATGCTAACATATCCGGAATTCCTCAACCCGGAACCTCAATGGCACTGGCTACCCTCAGCGACCGTTTGATGTACCGTTCACAGTTCCGGGCTTTCAGCGACCATCAATCGATGCTCTGCAATCATACCGTCAATGCCGGATCGAACGTGGCGGGAATTCGATGGTACGAATTAAGAAGAACAACCGATGAATGGTCAGTATACCAGCAATCAACCTGGTCACCCGACAATGCTTGTCGTTGGATGGGAAGCATGGCTATGGACACCAGCGGAAATATTGCTTTAGGCTACTCCGTCTCAAGCAGCAGTATTTACCCATCCATTAAGTACACGGGAAGAATGAACGGAGACCCTTTGAATTTGATGACTCGTACTGAAAAAGGTATTATAAACGGAGGTGGCTCACAAACTACTTCATATCTCCGCTGGGGGGACTATAGCAGCATGACCGTGGATCCTGTCCAGCCAAACACTTTCTGGTATACTCAGGAGTATTACACCACTAACTCCGATCACGGCTGGAGGACTCGTATAGGATCTTTTCAACTCGGGCCTATCGCTCCTGTGGCTGATTTTATAGCAAACGCCGTAACGCCCTGTCTGAACAACACAGTTATTTTTACAGATCAGTCATATGGAAATCCGACATCCTGGCTTTGGTCAATTACTCCCGCGACCTTTGCTTTTGTCGATGGAACTACCGTTACAAGTCAGAATCCACATTTGAAATTCAATAAATACGGAACTTACAATGTTGCCTTAACGGCAACCAATACTTCAGGAAACAATACCAAAACAAAGTCAAATTATATCTCTGTCAATCCTGTCAATGCTGATTTCACAGCAAGTCTTACAACGGTGGTTTCAGGAAATTCGACCGTCTTTACGGATGTCTCCACATGCAATGTGAATTCCTGGTCCTGGAATTTTGGAAGCGGAGCCAATCCTGCCACAGCCACTACTCAAGGCCCCATCACCGTCACCTATAGCACGGCTGGGTCATATACCGTTACTTTGACAGACAATGGAACTACTACCCAGACAAAGACAAATTATATCACCGTCATTGCCTCTCCTTTTAACATGACTAACTCGAACATTACTACCTGTTCCGGTAATTTTTATGATCCGGGAGGTTCCGGCGGCAATTATTCAAACAACCAGGATTTCACGGAGGTGTTCAGTCCATCGACGCCGAACAGCAATATCCGTTTTGTATTTTCATCCTTTTCCCTAGAGACGGATGCAAACTGCAATTATGACTATCTGAAAATTTATAACGGGAATTCCACCTCTTCTCCTTTATTGGGAACCTGGTGCGGTACGAATTCTCCCGGGACCGTGACAGCAAATAATCCCACCGGGTCTCTTACCTTTGTATTCCATTCCGATGGTTCAACTGTTTCATCAGGCTGGGCATCTTCCATTACCTGTGTTGCAACTACCAATCCGCCTGTTGCTGACTTCAGTGCAAATAATACGACACCCCTAACAAGCGCCACTGTTAATTTTACGGACCTTTCTACCAATGGTCCAACTTCGTGGCTATGGTCATTTACCCCCGCTACCATTACATATGTGAACGGAACAACCAATACGTCCCAAAACCCCAGGGTTCAATTTAATAATAATGGCATTTATACGGTAAGTCTCACCACCATGAATGCAAATGGCTCAAATACAAAAACAAAAACCAATTATATCTATGCCGGTACACCTGGCTTATGGACAGGTATCACTTCAACGGATTGGAATACCGCATCAAACTGGCAAAATTATATTGTTCCTTCGAGTTCAACGAATGTAACACTCCCTGCATCTGCGCCCCACTGGCCTTCCTTAACAGGGGATATGATCATAGGGATCAAATGCAGCAACCTCACCCTATCAGCTAATTCACTGTTAACTTCAAGCGGAAATTTTATCGTGAACCCAGGTGATACACTTACCTTTAACGGATCAGGCACACTGCAGGTCGGAGGTGACTGGAATGATTACGGTACATTCAATTCCGGAACAGGGACCGTTGAATTTAATGGATCCAACCCCGGGCAGATCACAGGAGGAATTAGTAAAAATAGTTATGTCACGAACTATGGACTTACTTCATTTGGCAAGAATATGACAATCCTTAGCGGAGCTGCCACCGTATCTTCAGGCGATGATGTTTCTTCCGATGTGAATATTGGATTCACATTCAGTTATCTTGGAGTAAATTATACACAAGTAAGGATCAATTCAAATGGCTGGGCATCGCTTAACCTGACAGGAACTGCCGACGCCGTTGACAACAGTAACCTTTTTACAACAACTCTTCCGGGTACTGCATTGGCTCCATGGTGGGATGATCTGAATGCCGATGCAACCAGTACCCTTTCATATAAAACCGAAGGAGTATCGCCAAACCGTGTTTTCACCATACAATGGTACCGGTTATTAACCTATTACACCGTTACAA
This sequence comes from uncultured Bacteroidales bacterium, assembly GCA_903929315.1. GTDB lineage: Bacteria > Bacteroidota > Bacteroidia > Bacteroidales > FEN-979 > CAIYUC01. The sequence goes on along the minus strand of CAIYUC010000075.1, from coordinate 18,343 downwards.
CTACCGCCAGGATCAGTTTTCAGTTAAAACTGTATGAGACATCAAATAGCATTGAGTTCTGTTATGGAAATCTGGAAGCCGGAACCCATGATATCAGCGAAAGTGCCTCCATCGGGATCAAAGATGCTACAGGAGGGACGGGTCATTTCCGGGAAGCGACAACAGGTTCAACAACTACCGGGATAACCAACCTCGTAAGTACTGTTCAATGGCCCACAGTAAACTATCGGTTTACGCCTCTTTCTTCTACCGAAGTCTTCTATAATCTGAAAGAATCCAAGGTCAATTCAACAATGACAATTCAACCGGGAATAATCGTGAATGGAAATTTAATTTTAAGTCAATAACTTCTATTTCTGACTGGATTTTCTAACTTTTTAAAGATGAAAAACAGATCGTTTCTTCTTTATAGTATTTTCCTGGTTTTTCTCCCCGTTGCCTTTTTTGCACAAAACAGCGTTTTCCATCCTTTCATAGTTAAGCAAGCGGTTTATTCTGATGCCACTCCTCCTTTACGCAGTATGCACATCATTAAACCATATAAAGGAAAACCGGAAAGGGAAATTTTCAATGAAACCGACCTCAGAGAGATCCGGCATATTCAACCTCCACCTTTCACTCTCGTTGAAGACCCGGTTTGGCAAAAAGAAAATGTTTCATATTCTCCTTTTCCATCTGCACCTGTTCAGAATTTTGAAGGTATAGGGAATATTTCCGGTGTTTATCCGCCTGATACACAAGGCGATGTTGGCCCAAACCATTATGTCCAGGTTGTTAACATGAATTTTGAGGTATGGAATAAAACCGGAACCAGTTTATATGGTCCTGTTGCCTTGATTACAATATGGCAGGGTATTCCTGCTCCATGGAATAACACCAATAGCGGAGACCCTGTTGTTCTCTATGACCAGGCTGCCAACCGCTGGATCATCAGTGAGTTTTCATTACCCAATTCGTCTCAGTATGCGGAGCTGGTTGCTGTGTCACAGACTGCCGACCCCACGGGGGCGTGGTACAGGTATGTATTTCAATTCGGGACTAAGATGCCGGATTATCCTAAATTAGGAGTATGGCCGGATGGCTATTATCTTTCCTTCAACCAGTTTATCAGCGGGTCTGCCTGGGGCGGAGTAGGCGCCTGTGCCCTTGAAAGGTCAAAAATGCTGACAGGTGATTCTACAGCCCGTATCGTTTATTTCGATCTTGGTTACGCCAGCGACCCTTCGTCCATGCTTCCTTCTGATTGGGATGGAACAATAGCGCCCGTCGCAAATGATCCCAATCATTTCTCGTATTTTAATGATTGGTCATCACTGACACAGCAGTATCTAAAGATCTGGGATTTTCATGTCGACTGGAACAATACGGCGAATTCAACATTTTCGGAAAGTTATAGCCTCGTTACTGCACCTTTTAATTCTTCTTTATGTAATGCCATCAGGGGAAGATGTATTCCTCAACCTGGAACCTCCATTCTATTGGAATCGTTATCGGACCGGTTGATGTTTCGTCTGCAGTACAGGAATTTCGGAACTTACCGGACGATGGTCACCAATCATACTGTAAATGTAGATGGATCAGGGCATGCCGGTGTACGGTGGTACGAATTGCGCAATACCGGAAGCGGATGGACGATTTACCAGCAAGGTACTTTTGCGCCCGATTCAAGTGAAAGATGGTTGGGAAGTATTGCCATGAATTCCCATGGTGATATGGCACTTGGGTATTCCGTTTCGGATAGTATCGGGGTATATCCCACGATCCGTTATACCGGGCGTCTGGCAGGAGATCCTTTAGGGCAAATGACAACGGGGGAACAAACGATCATCAATGGAGCGGGTTCCCAGACCGGCCCGGCTTCACGATGGGGGGATTACAGCATGATGTCGGTGGATCCCACCGACGACAGTACTTTCTGGTACACTCAGGAATATATCCAGTCAACGGGATATGCCACTTGGAGAACCAGGATCGCCTCCTTTAATGTGCTACCTGCACCACTGAACGCCAATTTTAATGTAAACAATGTTGTTCCATTAGTAGATTCCATAGTCATTTTCAATGACCTCAGTATTGGTGTCCCGTTAACCTGGAACTGGAGCTTCAGCCCATCCTCCGTTAGTTTTGTCAATGGAACGAATTCAACCTCGCAAAATCCCGATGTCCGGTTTACTGCGAATGGTCCATATACCGTGACCCTGATAGTAACCAATGCCTCCGGCTCCAGCACAAAAGTCAAAGCAAATTATATCCATGCAGGAACACCGGGATTATGGACGGGTATTACTTCCACAAATTGGACTACAGGCTCTAACTGGCACAATTGGCTCGTTCCGGGAAGTAAAACCAATGTGACGATTCCGGGCTCGGCACATTATTGGCCTGTATTTTCAGGTGGACTGACCGTAGGAACTCATTGCCAGAGCCTCGCTCTCTCAGGCGCTGCCCAGCTGACGGTAAACGGAACCCTGACCGTAAACCCGGGCTGCTTCATTACCTTTACCGGTCAGGGTTGGCTTCAGTTAGCCGGGGACTGGACCGATTATGGTCTCTTCAGTTCAGGTACCGGAACAGTGGAATTTACCGGCGCAAATCCTTCAGCTATAACCGGAGGGATCAATAAAAACATTTTTATACCTGATTATTCAAGAAGTACTTTTCCGGCAGGAATGATGAATATCTCAGGGGGAACACCGGGCCCAACAGGAGACGATAACCATTCCGATGTTAACATTGGATTCACCTTTAATTACCAGGGAGTAAATTATACCCAGATAAGGATCACTTGCAACGGATGGTCTTCACTTAACCTGACTGGCGACGATATTTATTCCTACGATAATACTTCACTTTTCTCTGTGTCTTTACCAAATACTACCTTAGCTCCCTGGTGGGACGATATGTTTGCGGATGGAACTACAGCCATATCCTATATTACTACAGGGATAGCACCCAACAGGGTGTTTACGGCTGAATGGAAACACCTCCTTTCCTTTTATACCGGCGCGACCGCACGATTAAATTTCCAATTAAAGATATATGAGTCAACAAATGTGATAGAATTTTATTACGGCAATGTTGAAAGCGGTACACACTATGGAGATGAAAGCGCTTCCATTGGCGTTGAAGATGCAACCGGCGGTCCGGGACATTTTATCGAAGCAACAACAGGCTCAACCACTATCGGAGTACCCACACTGGTGAGTACCATTAATTGGCCCTCAGTAAACTACAGGTTTACACCTCCTTCCTCCACGGAAGTTTTCTATAACCTGAAAGAATCCAAGGTCAATTCAACAATGACAATTCAACCGGGGATAATCGTGAATGGAAATTTAATTTTAAGTCAATAATTTCCATCTTTATTGGTAAAACTCAACTTTGAACCCTGTTCGAAAAGGATTTTCCACCACAAAGCTCGCACCAGAATAACTTCGGGAACATCAAAACTAAAGGCTCATGGCTAATCGCTATTCCTTGCAGAACTTCAGCACGTTCGATGCTTTTAGCGACCTGAACCGGACGAAATAGATACCGGGAGGATAGTTCTTTATGCCAATCAGCGTTTTCGTTCCGGTCATTTCCTGGTCTGCCATCTTCCTCCCCATCCCGTCAAGGATTTCGAGAGAAATTAAATCACCGCCATCCCGATTTTGCTCGATTATAATTGCGGAAGTTGCAGGGTTAGGATAGAGTGAAAAAGATGAACCTTCCGGTTCGTTGATCTTTGTAGCTACATTATCATATTTCATGACCACCGCCTTGAATCCCCATGTCGAATCAGAATAAGCCACGTAGGGCAGTCCATCGGGATTTAGGGCAAGACTTGTTGAATAGGCATGTCCGTCGGAGAAATCCGGAGAACCAAATGTTTCCCATCCTGTACCATTGAATTTCATAAGGGTTGCATTCAGCGAATCAGGATAATCCTGGAAAGCAACATAGGGTACATTTGGATAGCCTATCGCAAGACTTACAAATGCTGCCATGCCTGGTGAGAACCCCGGATTTCCTACATTATGCCAATTCCCTGATTTGAAGGTCATAACTGTTGCTTTTCCAGCCTCACTACCGTCCATAAAGGCAACATACGGACGGTTATAATAATCGAATCCGAGATTAAGATAATCAGATGAACCGGCTGAAAAACCGACCAGACCGACCACTATCCAGTTGCCAGCATCGAGCATCTTTACGGTGGCTCTGCCTCCATTCGCATAATCCTTATAAGCTACATAGGAATTGACAATATTGATATATTCAGCTACACCATCAGAAACACCAATGTTTCCGATAGTAACCCAATAGGATCCCGTAAATTTTTTGACAGACAATTTCCCGCCGATGCCATTATCCTGGTAAGCTACGTATGGCAATTGCGCATCATCAAAGGAAATGCTGGTGTATGCTACTGCTCCTGTAGATATCCCCGGGGTTCCCACGAGTACCCAATCGGTTCCATCGAACTTCATGACACTTGCTTTCCATGAATTACTGGCATCCTGGTAGGCAATGTAAAGTGTATCAAAATAATTGACATTAAGTGAAAGGTAATCTGCCGGTCCGGTAGTGAATCCGGGCGTACCGACATACGTCCAGGTTGATCCGTCGTACATCATCACTGATGCGTGATTGCCATGCGCATGATCAACAAATGCCAGATAAAGATTGCCGAGATAGTCAAATGTCAGACAGGTGCCGGTTGCAATTCCGCCACTGAACCCCGGCGTTCCTACATATTGCCAGCAGGAATCAGAACCGGGTTTTAATGATTGGTGTTGATGGAAATTTGGTTGGGCAATGCCGGAAGGAAGAATGGAAAGGCTTGAAATGACAAGGATCAGGACAGATATGGATAAATTCTTCATATATACTATTGTTTCATGAGAGGATATGTAAAGATAAATAAAATTTCACCTGCTTATTATCAACAGGAAAAAATTACCTTTGAATTGTAATGCCGGAAAAAGTAAAAAATAAAACCATCTTTTCTTTGCTGGAGGTTACTTTAAGTATTCAAAAGACCTTATCAACAAGATATGCCAGGTCTTTTTGGGTTAAAGCTGAAATGAATAAATTAAATCTTTATCCTCAGTCCGGTCATTGCTACCCTGAACTCATCGAGAAAAAAGAAGGAACATTGATCGCCCAGGTTAAAGCCATTCTCTGGAAAGACGACTACATCAGTATCAACAATAACTTTTTAAGAATCCTGAAGGAACCTTTGAAGAATGGAATAAATATACTTCTTTATGCAAAAATTATTTTCGATCCGGTCCATGGCCTTAGTTTACGGATCCTTGATATTGATCCCAGCTATTCATTAGGAGAGCTTGAAAGGGAAAAACAGGAGACAATTGCAAAGATGAAGAAAGAAGGTCTTTTTGATATGAATAAAGGACTTGGTATGTCATTACTGCCCAAACGTATTGCTATTATTTCTGCGGATACAAGTAAGGGATACTCTGATTTCCTGGAAGTAATTGATGGAAATTCATGGGGATACAGATTCTTTTATATGCTCTTTCCCACTCTTCTGCAAGGTGAAAGGGCAGTTGAATCAATTATTAATCAACTGCATACTATTTTAAAAGTGATCGATCATTTTGATGTCGTTGCTATTATTCGTGGCGGAGGTGGCGATGTAGGGTTAACGTGTTATAATAATTACCAACTTTCAAAAGAAATCGCCCTCTTTCCCATTCCGGTACTCACAGGAATTGGTCATTCAACAAATGAAACTGTCGTTGAGATGATCGCATTTAAAAATGCTATCACGCCAACAGGACTAGGAGACTATCTGATTCAGAAGTTTCATGATTTTTCTGTTCCGGTGAAAAAAGCGGAAGAGACAATAATTGATAAATCAATGAACCGGATCAAAAATGAAAAACTGAGATTCTTTAATTCCGTCAGATATTTTCGATCGGTCACCGGCAATCTGCTGTTAAAATGCAACAATGAAATACTGAATAATTTCAGATTATTATTTCAACAATCAAGTAGTTTAATTCAAAAGGAAAAACAGGAGTATACTTTGATTTTAAATGGATTAAAAAGAGAAACATTATCCATCTGCATGAGCGCCAAACTCCTCATTAAGCAAATGGCATTGAGTATGAAAAAAGATGTTATTCTCTTCCTCCGGAATGAAGATAAGGAAATCAGCGGTATAGAAAAGAATATTACAATCATGAATCCTGATAATGTTTTGAAACGCGGATATAGTATCACACTCCTTAATGGCAGAGCGGTCAAAAGCGTTGGCCAGGTCTCGGATGGGGATTTTTTAAACACGATACTAACCGATGGGAACATTATAAGTACGGCAAAAAAAATTACAAAATCTGACAAGAAATGAATGAAAAACCAACTTACACCGAAGCCTTTGAAGAATTACAAAGCATAGTTTCAGAAATTGAAGAAGGCCAGATTACTGTTGACGAACTTTCTGCAAAGGTCAAAAGAGCTGCATTCCTGATAAAAATATGCAAGAATAAATTGTCTTCAACGGAAGAAGATGTAAACAAGATTTTGAAGGAACTGGAATCCAAAGAGGAAGTTGGTCGAAATGATTAATATCGCGGTAACCCGACCAATTCCCGCACTTCCCTGATGGTTTCCTTAGCAATGGACCGGGCTTTTCCACTCATTGCATGCACCTGTTCTTCTATTGCTTTTGGATTTGACAATATTTCAGCTTTTCTGGCTGAAAATTTCTTTGAGAGCTCAACCAGCGCATTGGCAACATTTTCCTTGAGACTGACATATTTAAGAGTACCTGCATTATAGTCGTTCAATAGTGATTGGTATATCTCTATCTTATCACATGCTTTGAGCAACTCAAAAAGGTTGGCGACCCCGGGGCTCATGGTATCGGATTTGGGACCAATATCAGTAACGGCAGTTTTTACTTTTTTACGGATGCTGGCTTCTTCCTCGAAAAGACGAACACAATGCTGGTCGCCCAAAGACTTGCTCATCTTCTTTGTGGAATCGGCCAGCGACATAAGCTTCGGGATTTCGGTGAACAAAGCTTTGGGTTCCCTGAAATATTCCCCGTGCTTGTTGTTAAAACGGATAGCGATGTTCCGGGAAAGCTCAAGATGTTGCTCCTGGTCCTTACCGACAGGCACCAGTCCGGCTTTGTAAACGAGTATGTCGGCTGCCTGCAGCACGGGATAGATAAAAAGCCCGGCAGAAACGATGTTGCCTTTCTCCTGCATCTGATCGCTTTCCGATTTGTCCTTGAACTGTGTCATGCGTTGCAGCTCACCATAAGAACAAAAACAACTCAAAATCCAGCATAATTCCACATGCTCCGGAACGAGTGACTGAATGAAAAGAATAGATTTCTCCGGGTCAATGCCACACGCCAACAGGTCAATGACCATATTCATAGTTTTATTCTGAAGTTCTTTGGGATTGTATGGCATGGTCATGGCATGATAGTCCACAACACTATAAATACAATTATATTTATCCTGCATGGCCACCCAGTTTTTCACCGCGCCGAAATAATTCCCGAAATGCATTTCACTGGTTGGCTGTATGCCGGAAAAGACGGTGTTCTGATTAGTGTTCATTTGTGTTTAAAATTGTGATCCTTTTCTTACTTATTTGAATTTAGCTCATCTTTTTTTTCACCGCAGAGGCGCAGAGACGCAGAGTTTACTTCCCCTCCCCTTCAGGAGAAGGGTCAGGGTTGAGGTGCTCAACGTCACATTGAAAAAGCTTCGCCTGCAATGATACGAAATTTTCATGAAATGGTGACCAATGGACTATGTTATGACAAAATCAGGTAAAATATTTTCCAGAATCTGCAAGGAACTTAATTACTTTTGCCGAAATTTTTGTTTTTCTGTTCATAATGGAATATTTATTTAATTTTAGACCACGGAAAAACAGGTAAAGTTATATAGCCTTCCACCCTATGAAGTTGACTAAAAAGTCTTTGTGATCTTTGTGTAAAACCTGCCTGCCGGCCTTTAGATTTGTGACCTTTGTGGTTAATTTATAAAACACTTAACCACAATGACACTAAGTCTGCACAAAGTACACGAAGAAGGAAAATTTATAATCTACCATACTTTTTAGTCAGTCTCCGGGGACTGAGGTGGTTAGTAAAATGTTAATTGTTTAATCAGGCTTGGTAATGCTCCTCTCGGAAACAATTTATTTCTGGCCTTTTCTGGTTTATGCTGCTGCTGCGTTCGCAATCGTAGGAATATTGATCGGGTTATCCTGGGTCCTGGGGGAACGTCACACTGGAAAAACGACCGGTGAACCCTATGAATCGGGAATTCCGGTCACAGGGAATGCACGCCTGCGCTTTTCATCCCACTTTTACCTGATTGCCATGTTTTTTGTCATATTCGACCTGGATGCGGCATTTATTATCGCCTGGGCCGTTTCTTTCCGTGAACTCGGACTCCCCGGCTATTTGGGTATTCTGGTTTTTATCCTTATACTGCTTGCAGTACTTATATATGAACTGGGAATCGGAGCGTTGAATTTTGGACCGGATGGCAAGAAAATACTGAGATCTAAAAGCAAGGGAAAATGAAATATACGATCCAAAAACCGGATGACCCTAATGCCAATGCCGAATCAGCAACGATCGATGAGGCAATCAAGAGATCCGTCGTCCTGACCCGGCTCGACGACCTGGTGGCATGGGGACGAAAGAATTCGATCTGGCCTTTTGCCTTTGGCCTTTCCTGCTGTTTTGTTGAAATGGCAACTTCCATTACCAGTCGTTTTGACATCGCACGGTTTGGAGGTGAAGTCATCCGGGGCACACCCCGTGAAGCAGACATGATGGTCATTGCAGGCACCGTTTTTATAAAAATGGCTCCCATTATCAAAAGACTTCATGAACAGATGATGGCTCCCAGGTGGGTGATATCCATGGGCTCATGCGCCAACTCAGGCGGGATGTATGATATATATAGCGTAGTGCAGGGAGTAGATAAGATCCTGCCTGTGGATGTTTACGTCTCAGGCTGTCCGCCACGTCCCGATGCTTTCCTGGAAGGGCTGCTGCTATTACGGGAATCGATCAGCAGGGAGACACGGCCCCTTAGCTGGGTTATCGGCCCGCAAGGTATCGTCACACGGCAGAACCAGCCGAGCATGCGCGATCAGAAAATGGAAGAACGAAGGAAAATGGGAAATATCCGGCCAATGAATGAAATGTAACAATTCTTTTTGAAGAGGTTCAGAATGAACGAGGCTCAACCAATCATCCCTTTAATAACTACCAGATTTGGCGAAACAGCCGTTATCGAACAGCATACAGCCGACGGCACTCCAACCTTATTGATCAGGCAAAACGATGTACCGGCGATCCTGAAATACCTGAAGAATGAAGTATCACAGCCCTATAAAATGCTGTATGACCTCACCGCTATTGATGAAAGGAAAAAAACACATACCAATGGCGTTACCCTTGCCGACTTCACGGTCGTTTACCACCTTACCTCCCTGGAACGCAACGAAGATCTTCGCATAAAAACTGCGGCTACCGGAGAAACCCCATCCGTATCAAGCATCACGGATATCTGGCCCAGCGCCAACTGGTACGAACGGGAAGTGTATGATATGTTCGGTATTAACTTTACCGGCCATCCCCACCTGCGAAGGATCCTGATGCCCCGCTCATGGGAAGGATATCCCCTGCGGAAAGACTATCCGGCAAGGGCGACAGAGATGGGACCTTATATACTGGAAGAACAGATGCGCGCCATTGATGACGCAAACCTGAAATTCAACCCTGAAGAATGGGGATTGGCAAGACACACTGAGGATTCTGATTTCATGTTCCTCAATGTCGGCCCGCAACACCCGGGGACACATGGTTTACTGCGACTTGTTTTGCAGCTCGATGGGGAAGATATTGTGGATGTGGTTCCGGACATTGGCTTTCATCACAGGGGTGCTGAAAAGATGGCCGAAAGGCAATCATGGCATACCTTTATTCCTTATACCGACCGTATCGATTATCTGAGCGGCGTGCTGAACAACCTGGCTTATCTGCTTTCGGTCGAAAAGCTCGCAGGAATTGAAATTCCGGACCGCGCCAAGGTGATCCGCATCATGATGAGTGAGTTGTTCCGTATCGCCAGTCATCTCGTCTGGCTTGGGACTTTCGCGCAGGACCTGGGACAACTTTCACCGGTATTCTTTACTTTCAATGACAGGGAACGCATTTTCGACATTGTATCTGCTGTTACAGGTGGGCGTATGCATCCGTCGTGGTTCAGGATAGGTGGCGTCGCACATGATCTTCCGGATGGCTGGCAGGAGAAAATAAAGGTTTTTGTCGAATATATGCCCAAGAGGCTTAAAGAGTTCGATAAAGTCGTGATGAAGAACAGTATATTCAAGGCAAGGACGGTCGGTATAGGCGTATATACTGCCGAAGAGGCAATTGAATGGGGCATCACAGGTGCAGGACTCCGCGCTACAGGTTGTAACTTTGATTACCGGAAAAAACGACCCTATTCCGGGATCGATCAGTTTGAATTTGATATCCCCCTTGGGAAGAACGGTGACTGCTATGACCGTGCTTTGGTACGCATGGAAGAGATGCGTCAGAGTCTCCGTATCATCCGGCAATGTATCGATCAGATGCCTTCCGGGCATTATAAATCCGATCATCCCCTTACCACCCCACCCAGGAAAGAAATGACCCTGCAGGATATTGAGACGCTGATCACCCATTTTCTGGGTGTTTCCTGGGGTCCTGTGATCCCTACCGGCGAAGCAATGGTACCTATTGAAGGGGCAAAAGGAAGCAATGCATACTACCTGGTGAGTGACGGGAGCTCTTCGGCCTACAGGGCAAGGATACGCGCACCGTCATTCCCGCATATGCAAATGGTGCCACTTATAAGTAAAGGATATACAATCCCCGATGTGCTGGCCATCCTTGGGGCCATGGACTTTGTATTGGCAGACCTTGACAGGTAATATAAAGGAACGCATGATAGTAACACAAAACAGCATCGTATGCTGACAGAAGAGGAAAAGCAGGAGATCCTGGAAGAAGTTAAGCTTTATCCTTATCCTAAGGTCGCATGCCTTGATGCATTGAAGATCGTTCAGAACCACCGCGGATGGGTTCCGGACGAATCGATCCGTGATATTGGTGAATTCCTTGGCATGCCTGCTGATGAAGTTGATGGTATTGCTACATTTTACAGCAGGATCTACCGTCATCCTTTGGGACGTCATGTGATCCTTGTTTGTGACAGTGTCAGTTGCATGGTCATGGGATATGAGCCGATTTATGATCATCTTTCACAAAAGCTGGGTATCCGTTTCGGGGAGACTACATCCGACAATCGGTTCACACTTTTACCCATCTCCTGTCTTGGCGACTGCGATCATGCACCTGCCATGATGATCGATAATGACCTTTACAACAGATTAACCATTGAAATGTTAAATGAATTGCTCGAAAAATATCATTAAGCCTCTCCCCCTTCACCCCCTCTCCTCCAGGAGAGGGGGACGGGAGGTGAGGTGGTTAGTTAATTCTCCTTCGTGGGATTTTGGGGTTGACAACAATTAATTTACGAATGGAAATTCCTTTAACGAAGCATATAAAACAGGGTGCTTTCCCGCTGACCGCCAGGGAATATGAGAAGACCGGCGGTTACAAGGCGATTCAAAAGGCTCTGAAGGAGATGTCTCCGGCCGATCTTATCACCTTGGTAAAAGCATCTAATCTGCTTGGCAGAGGCGGTGCAGGCTTTCCTACAGGTGTAAAATGGAGCCTTGTCCCGACCGGTAAAGATGCTCCGAAACAAAGATACCTGATCTGCAATGCAGATGAAATGGAACCCGGGACCTTTAAAGACAAGTATCTGATCGAAGGGAATCCCCATCAATTGATCGCCGGAATGATCATTGCTGCATATGCAATCCAGGCAGACAAGGCTTACATATTCCTGCGCTGGGCTTATAAAAAATCGGAAGTGATCCTCCGGAAAGCAATAGCTGAAGCATATGAAGCCGGGTACCTCGGGAAAAATATCCTGGGAACCGGTTATGAACTCGATATTTATCTGCACACCAGCGCCGGACGCTATATGTGTGGTGAAGAAACGGCCCTGATCAACTCACTGGAAGGGAAAAGGGCAATTCCGAGGAATAAACCTCCTTACCCTGCTACCAGCGGACTCTTTGGTAAACCAACGGTGGTGAATAATGTTGAAACACTTTGTTATATCCCTCATATCGTTGAAAATGGAGCTGCCTGGTTTAAAAGCCTGAGTGTTACCGGTGAAGGAGGGACCAAACTATATGGAGTGAGCGGCAAGGTTAAAAATCCGGGGCTGTGGGAACTGCCTCTTGGCACGAACATGCGCGAGATCATCGAACAATATGCTGGCGGCATGATGGATGGTCATAAATTCAGAGGAGCTTTACCCGGTGGCGCTTCTACTGATTTCCTTGTGGAGGAACATATGGACGCCAAATTGGATTTCTCTTCCGTCGCGGCCCTTGGAAGCAGATTAGGAACAGGAACTATGATCATCCTGGATGATAAAACTTGTCCTGTCGCCTTCATCCATAATCTTGAACGTTTTTTCGCCCTTGAAAGCTGCGGTTGGTGCACCCCTTGCCGGGAAGGACTGCCATGGGTTGAAAAATTATTGCAATCCATTGAAGAAGGAAGAGGTAAACCGGAGAATTTAAATATCTTAAAATTTCATACAAGCTATTTAGGACCGGGAAATACGTTTTGTGCCCATGCGCCGGGCGCTATGGAGCCATTGCAGAGCGGACTAAAATATTTTCACGATGATTTTATGCGGCATATAAATGAAAAACACTGTCCCTGGAGGTCATGATGGTTAAAATTCAGATCGATGGAAAATACTACGATGGGAAGCCCGGGAAAAACCTTCTTGAGACCTGTCTGGCGCTGGGTATTAATGTGCCTCATTTCTGCTATCATGCTGCCATGGGCTCTGTGGGTGCATGCAGGTTATGTGCGGTGAAGAAGTACAAAGATGCGAATGACAGGAAAGGGCGGATCATCATGTCATGCATGGAGCCTGTAACGGACGGTATGATCGTTTCGGTAGAAGACCCTGATACAGTAGCTTTCCGGGCTGCAATACTCGAAAGTCTCATGATCAACCATCCGCACGACTGTCCTGTCTGTGACGAAGGCGGAGAATGTCATTTGCAGGATATGACGGTGATGACGGGTCACAATTACCGGCGTTTTGACTTCCGGAAAAGAACGCATAATAATCAGTACCTTGGGCCTTTTATCAACCATGAAATGAACCGCTGTATCCAGTGTTACCGTTGTGTACGGTTCTATAATGATTATGCAGGCGGAAAGGATCTGGCGGTATTTGGTTCGCATGACCATGTCTATTTCGGGAGACATGAACCCGGTGTCTTGGAGAATGAATTCAGCGGCAACCTTGTGGAGGTTTGTCCCACAGGAGTTTTCACAGATAAAACCCTCAAAGGTCACTATACCCGTAAATGGGACCTGACCAACGCGCCGTCCGTCTGTGTGCATTGCAGCCTGGGCTGTAACATCATTGCAGGGGAACGGTATGGATCGGTCCGTCGTATTATGAGCCGGTATAACGGTTCGGTAAACGGTTATTTCATTTGCGACCGTGGACGCTTTGGCTATGAATTCGTGAATGATGGTAATCGGGCAAGGAAAACACTGATCCGCTCCACGAAAGATAAGATCCTGGAAGATCCACCTCCTGATGTCATTGACTCAGCATTGTCAGCAGCGCTTTCCGGCTCAAAAAAGATAATCGGTATTGGCTCACCCAGAGCTTCCCTGGAAGCTAATTTTACACTCTCAGTGCTGGTGGGTAAAGAAAACTTCTATCATGGAGTTTCAGGGAAGGAACAAAAACTCATAAATACAGCCCTTCAGATTTTACAAAAAGGTTCCGCTTATTCGCCTTCATTAAAAGAGATTGAAAAAGCTGATGCCGTGCTGATCCTCGGAGAAGATATCACCAATACGGCGCCAATGGCTGCGCTGGCCGTACGGCAGGCTACACGGAATAAACCGCTTGAACTTGGCGTCAAAGCCGGCATCCCTTCATGGAATGACACCGCGCAGCGTGAACTGGCACAGGATCTGAAAAGCCCGGTCTTCATTGCCTTTCCATTCCAGACCCAACTGGATGAGCTGGCTGAAGATACCTTCCGCGCTTCCTTTGAAGATATTGCCAATCTGGGTTTTGCCATTGCAAGCGCTTTCCATGAAAGTGCACCGCCACTGAAGTTCATGAGCGATGAGATGCTGAAGATGGCACAGAAAATTTACAATATATTAATAGAAGCAAAGAATCCCCTGATCATCACAGGCATTCACAGCGGAAGTGCTGATATTCTCCATGCAGCTTCAAATATTGCAGAAGCGCTGAACCTGTCCGGTAAAAAGGTGTCACTCAGCTTTCTTTTGACCGATTGCAACAGCATGGGACTGGGCATGATGGAAGGGAAATCACTGGATGATGCTGTTGATATTGTCAATGGTGGTGGGGTTGATACAATGATCATCCTTGAGAACGATCTGTACAGGAAGGCAGATAAAGAAGTGCTGGATCCTGTTTTTGCAAAATGCAACACCGTCATTGTCCTTGACCATATGATGAATGAAACTTCATCAAAAGCAGATATTCTTTTGCCTGTAGGTACATTTGCCGAAGCAGAAGGGACCCTGGTCAATAATGAAGGTCGCGCACAGAGGTATTACCGGGTTCTCCCGCTGGAAAAGTCGGAACCGGAAAGCTGGCGTCGTATCAGGGATCTGATGAAAATTGCCGGAAAGACTGAAGCTGCTTCATGGACAGAATTTGATGATGTTGTATCTTCCATGACCGATACTATTCCTGCCTTCTCGAAGATCAAAGGTCATATGCCGGATGCCGATTTCAGGATGCTTAACCAGAAGATCAAAAGGCAGACCATAAGATTCAGCGGCAGGACAGCGATGAACGCGAATATTGCTGTCAGCGAACCGAAACCTCCACAGGATCCTGACTCACCACTGACGTTCAGCATGGAAGGTTCGGATGAAAGCCCGCCTTCTTCACTGGTGCCCTATTACTGGACACCCGGCTGGAACTCTGTCCAGTCGATGAATTTCTACTTAGATGAACCCAATGGTTCCCTGAAAGGTGGTGATCCGGGGATACGGCTGATCGAAACAGCAGAAAATTCCTCGCTTTCATTTTTTGTTCCCGGAGAATTATCTTTCACCCCTAAAAAGGATGAGTGGCTTCTCGTTCCGGTATACCAGATCTTCGGATCCGAACCACTGAGTGCGAGTGCTCCGGCAATTAAAGAAAGGATCCCTTCACCGTTCATCTTGGTGAATAAACAGGATGCTGAAAAGACTGGCAAAAACGAAGGGGATGAAATAACAATTGAAATATCTCAAAAAATCTTAAAAGTAAAAGTAAAAATTGACGAAACGATTCCTTCCGGGAGTGCCGGATTATCATTTGGATTACCGGGGATGCCGTTTGTTAATCTCCCCTGTTGGGGTAAAATAAAATAAATGAAAATGAATTTGCACCTGTTTATCGCAAATGTCATAGGTAAAGTGCAAAGCAATAGACATTGTAATTTCACAAATTAAATTGTTAAATTGTTTTCAGACATAAATTAGTACAAAATAATTAATTTTAAAAATTATAAAGTGGAAAGGATTATTGATGTTAAAACAAACTTTTAAAAAGCAAACTATTATTAAATTTGTTGATGAAGTAAACGAAAACGGTAACACTGGCGCAAAGTTTATAGATTGTGCTGAAAAAAATGGATTTTCAATTAGTGATCTTGGAGTAGTTATTAAAGATGGAGCTAAATATGTTTGGAATGTTGATGGAGTTGGTTTATTAATAGAGCAAAATGGTATATTATCAATTGAAGATTATTATTGAATATTTCATTGAACAATACTCCGGTAATTTTTTATAATGAATTTAACAATGACATGTTCGTAAAAACCCGCATGATAGGCTGAAGCCAAAAGAGAAAAGCATCTGCTTTGTTGTTGACCAAAACGACAAACCATGATGCTTCTCAATAAAGCCGAAAGCCTTATCAGTGCAATAATAGCAAAGATTGGCAAAACTACCAAATCCAGACAAAAATTTATTTTGCACCTTTTGATCCTCTATATGGGACTTCGAGGTAAATACAACTTTATTAACATTGCCAGGTACGGTAAGTATACAGAACAGACTTACCGGAACCAAATGAGTAAGCCATTTGACTGGGCGGGGTTCAATAAGAATTTGATTCAACAAAACTGTTCTGATGAACTTATACTGGCCTTTGATCCTTCTTATTTGCCAAAAAGCGGAAAGAAGACTGCTCATGTTGGCCGTTTTTGGAGCGGGAAAGATCAGGCGGTTAAACCTGGGATTGAGATCGGGTCGATTGCTGTGGTTGACGTTCAGAATGGTACAGCACTCTCCCTTGAGGCTGTTCAGACACCCAAAATTGCTAAGAACGAAACCGGTGAGAGTATGGTTGATCATTATGCCAAGGTTATTCTTGATAAGCTTCCCGTTATCCAGTCGTTACACATCAGGTATGTGGCCGTGGATGCTTTCTTTTCGAAGAACCGTTTTATCGATGCCATTACTTCCCAATCACCACTTGAAATTGTTGGCAGGTTACGTAATGATGCTAACCTCCGATACCAGTTTACCGGTAAACAAAATACCGGCAGAGGCCGTAAAAGAAAATACGGTGTTAAGGTCGATGTAGAACATATTGACTGGCGGAAAATCCGATTCTGTTTTGAAGAAGATGAAGATGTACAAATTTTTTCAGGCATTGTTTATAGTGTTAGCCTTCAACGACTGATCCGGATTGTTTACTTGCAGAACTATGACCAACATGGATATGAAACATCTCATACGATCTTTTTCTCCACAGATTTGAACCTGAGTCCTGAGAAGATTCTGCAATACTATCGTCAGCGATATCAGATTGAATTCCTTTTCCGCGATGCAAAAAACTTTGCCGGACTTGAAGATTGCCAGGCACGGAGCGAAAACAAACTTCATTTTCATGTGAATGCATCCCTGTCCACCGTTTCGTTGGCAAAGGCTTTACACTACCTGAATGTTCCGAAGGAAGAAAGGGATTCATTTTCGATGACAGACGTTAAGGTTATGTATTTCAATCAGTTTATAACAGATTTTATTTTTTCAAAGTTAGCTCTCGACATGAGTTGTGAAAAATACAAAAGCCTCTATAAAGAGTGCTTGAATATCGGGAGGTTAGCTGCATGAATTTTTAACGGAGTATTGCTTCTTAGTAATTTTAGTTTTTGTTGGACGATTTTTTGACGGGTTCACTACTTTTCTCTATACACACAATTTAAGAAACGAAAGCAATATAGTAGTAAAATGGTTTGGTGGTGGCTGGGCAGCTATCGTCATCATACAAACTTTTTTAATGTTAATTATTATTTATTGCCTTTTCTATTATTTTTTCAAATTTGAAATTATCAAGCCAACTGAAAGCAATCTTACGATAAAACAATTTATCTCAGTTTTCCATTTCAATGATAAAAATTCATTTTGGAAAATATTTTATGATATTCCGAAAAACAAAATAGGATATTTTTCTATGATTGGATATGTTGCATCAATGACATTGATTTTTGCAAGTTATATTGTTGGAATATCCACTTCATTGTTAATTCTAAGTGATTCTTATAGAAATTTTTACAAACACCACATACCATATGTTTTGTACAGTTTAATAGTTATTATAGCTATATATTTTACAATTAGGTTTTATAGGAAAGAATATTATAAATACAAATACGGCTGCTAATAAATAGGACACGCAACCGCAACAAAATCAATGATGGTGACGCTTTTCGAAGGTTCACCTTTGCTGCGGTTGCGTGCCGAGCGATAGGCATCATTTTATGACTGAATACGATACAATAATTTGAAAAGATATGCAAAAAATGAAAGCAGTAGTCTATAACAAAAAAGGTGCACCCGAAAAGCTGATCTATTGTGATGTTGACAAGCCTGTACCAAACGACAACGAAGTGTTGATCAAAATACATGCAGTGTCCGTAAATGCAGCAGATTATCGTTCTATGAAAATGGGGCTTATACCCAAGAGAAGAATTTTTGGAGCCGACATAGCTGGTAGGGTAGAATCAGTGGGTAAAAATATCCGACAATTTAAGATTGGGGATGAAGTAATGGGAGACCTTGCCAAGTTTGGATTTGGAGGTTTTGCCGAATATGTTACAGCTCCTGAAAAAGCCTTGATAATTAAACCTGTAAAGATT
>CAIYUC010000074.1 GCA_903929315.1 uncultured Bacteroidales bacterium | reverse complement strand
GCACCGATTTTCAGGAATTTTGCGATGTCCTGTCCATCGAAGATGCCGCCGGCGGCAATGACAGGGATCTTTTCTTCAAGTGTGTCCACATAATCCACCAGCTCTTTTACCAGTTCTTCGAGGGTTCTGGTTGTATTGTTGATGATATCGTTATAGGAAAATCCAAGATGGCCACCGGCCATGGGGCCTTCAAGCAATACGGCATCCGGGACTTTGTTGTAATTCTGTTTCCATTTTTTGTAAATGATGCCAAATGCCCTGGCGGAAGAGACGATTGGAATTAACTTAATATTGGATCCTTCGGTCATACGGGGAAGATCCAAAGGAAGCCCTGATCCGCAAATAATCAGATCAACTTTCTCTTCCACACAAACTCCAATCAATTCCTCATAGTTGGACAGTACTACCATCACGTTCACCCCAATTATTCCATTGGAGAGTGCCCGAGCCTTTCGGATGGAAGTTCTTAAACCTTCGTTGTTGATTTCTACGAATTTGGATGCAGAAACATCTTCAAAACCGCCTAATCCGACACTCGCGATGATGCCTGCACATCCTTCATTCGCTACTGCAGAGGCAAGGTTAGCCCCTGAAACTCTTACGCCCATACCCCCCTGAATGATGGGTGGACAAATTTTCAGATCCCCTATTTGAAGAATTGGCAAATTTTGCTTTGACATAGTTAGCCTATATTAGAAAAGTATCTAAATATCTTTATAATTATCAATTGTTCCAAATCACAGGTGTTCAGTTTAGAATTTGGAAAATATTCAGAACCATTTATTATAAAGCGCAGTATATAAGATCTTTGATTCTCAGATATGAATTAACTTTGTAGGTTGAACAGCGGTCTGATCGCTCTGGCAGTTCCTACTACGCTTTTAAAAAAACCCGTTTTTACAACTTGCATGGTGGAGGAATTTGTAAAAATGTCCAATTTTCAGGCAAGAATCAGGCAAGAAAAAAGGAGCTAAAAAATTTCACTTCCCTAACTCCTTGTCTTTCTGTGCAGCAAGAATCCCGACGAGGTCGGGATGACCTTCCCGAATGGGATCGGGACGCTTCAACCAACTGAATGTTGGCTAATCAATTTTTCAATGTAAATCCTGCTCTTCCTTTTTTTGATATCGCTTTCCCTTAGAATAGCATCGCGCTTGATATCAAAAGTCTCAGAATAAATCATTTTCCAAGGGATGCCTGGTCGTGTTGAAGGTGTAGAGCCAGCGTTATGTTTGATTAATCTGGTAGAAATATCATGTGTGAATCCGGTATAATATTGGTCACTGGTCTCACTATAAAGAATGTAAACATAGTACTTCATAAATATGCAAACTTGCTATCACTAAAGTTAACCCGTTTCTATCGAAAAAAGAAATAAAAAAGGCCGCTCCTGATTTGAAACGACCTTCTTTCTGTAGCGAGAACCGGGGATGATCCGGTGACCTCATGAATATGAAACGACTTACTTGACATTCCGGTTTTTGTCATCTGGTTGTACTACTTTTCATTATAATTATACTTAAAGCTAAAGAACTACCATTTGTCCTGATTATTCCTTTTATCAGGCAAGATTTTAGGCAAGATTATCTCATATTGATCTTTAGCGATCCTGATGTCGGATGAGGCCTTTTTGAATAGAGTTTACCCAAAAGTTTTTTAATGACAAAAGATATCTGATTTTCAGAAACATCTATGTTTTGTTTTTACCTTTGGTACAGTTATCAATAGACAAGTTGGTATTTGAATTCAACCTAACAAGAGCATTAATTAACCATTGATTTCCGGTGACTGCTTGAATTATACTGAAAACACTTTAGCTATGAGAAAGAAATACGGAATAATTGCTGTAGTTAAAATTATCTGCCTAATTGCTTTCTCATTTGGTACAGGCAACCATAGTTTTGCACAAGTTAAACCTGGTGATATTACGCAAGATGGTAAAGTC
>CAIYUC010000073.1 GCA_903929315.1 uncultured Bacteroidales bacterium | reverse complement strand
TTATGTATTTCAATCAGTTTATAACAGATTTTATTTTTTCAAAGTTAGCTCTCGACATGAGTTGTGAAAAATACAAAAGCCTCTATAAAGAGTGCTTGAATATCGGGAGGTTAGCTGCATGAATTTTTAACGGAGTATTGAATGAAGGAAAATTTAAAAATTCAATACATTGAGTATCAACAATTAAAACACTGTTACTGTGAATATAATTTTTCGACTTTTTGTTTTGCTTGGATTTATTTTGACAATCCCAAGCCTTTGTAGTTTCAGCCAGGCAATTTATATTGGCGAAAGTTCCGGAGGTGGAATCGTCTTCTATATTGATGGAACAGGCCAGCACGGCTTAATTGCCGCCTCCAGTGACCAAAGTACAGGAACGCAATGGGGCTGTTACGGAACCTCAATTGGTGCCACAGGGACAGCCATTGGAACGGGACAGGCCAATACCACGGTTATTATAAACGGATGCAGCGATGCAGGTATCGCAGCCCGTCTTTGTAGAAACTATAATGGCGGAGGATATAGTGATTGGTTTTTACCATCGCAAGACGAACTTAATCAGATGTATATTCAAAGAAATGTTATTGGAGGCTTTTCTTCCGCATATTATTGGAGTTCCTCCGAGGACTGTCCTGAAGGTGCAAGGGCCCAGTACTTCGCCAGTGGTACCCGTGTAGGCAGCAACAGGAACAACTCCTACTATGTCCGTGCTATCAGGGCTTTTAGTTGCATAACAGCACCATCGTCGCCCATTACCGGAACCAATGTGCCATCACTAACCCAGATCACATGGAATTGGAATTCTGTATCCGGAGCTACAGGTTATAAATGGAACACTGCGAACGACTACTCTTCTGCTACGGATATGGGCAACAATACGACAAAAACAGAAACAGGACTTAACCCAAACACTACATATACAAGATATGTTTGGGCATACAATAATTGTGGAAATTCAATAGCGACAACCCTAAGTCAGATTTTACCGTTTTTAATCGGCCAAACTTATGGCGGTGGAATAATCTTTTATATTGATGGAACCGGTCAGCATGGATTAATAGCCGCACCCAGTGATCTAAGCGAATTAGTGCCGTGGGGCTGTTACGGAACGACAATTGGTGGCACCGGGACAGCCATTGGAACGGGACAGGCCAATACTCTTGCTATTATATCCATTTGCACTACAACAGGCATTGCAGCCCAACTTTGTGATGCCTTGATATTGAACGGTTACAATGATTGGTTTTTACCATCACATGACGAACTTTATCAGATGTATGTTCAAAGAAATGTAATTGGAGGTTTTGTTACCTCCAATTACTACTATTGGAGTTCTTCGGAATTCAATGATCTTTATGCGTGGGGCTTGTACTTTTTCTCCGGAGGCGCCTGGACCGGGAACGGTAAGAACAACCCAAATTATGTGCGTGCTGTCAGAGCTTTTTAATTAACCGTTTAGCCTATTGCCAACTGCCAACTGCCAACTGTGGACTGCTGACTGCGAACTGTCAGATAGGTTTATTTTCCTTACATTTGGGTGTTTAAAGTTTTGATATTTAATAAAAATTAGATTAGTATAGTTAGGCAACCTAATGATTAATCCATTGTCTGTAAAGTGTATAATATTAAATCTTAATCCAATGAAAAAGATCTTTACTTTTTTAGTGTTTTTATCCATCTGCCTGTTCACTACCAGGCTTTATGCTGAGTCCGATACGTTAACATGTAATTTTTTCATGTATTCCAAGGCATCCGTCGGATGTGATGTTTATGTCGTTTATCAGGGGAATGCACCAAGTTCTGCTACCTACAACTGGAATTGGGATGGCGGGATCGTCATTGCAGGCTCAGGACCAGGGTACTATTATATCCGTTGGGACACTGCCGGCTATAAAACAGTGACCCTGCAAGTTATCTATCAGGGGCAAACCTGTAACAGCAGCAGGACCATTCATATTGTCCCTCCTCCCCTGGTCTATAATGTAACCGGTGGCGGGAGCTATCCTTACAATGGTTCAGGGGTTTCAATAGGGTTAAGCGGCTCGCAACCCAATTATAATTATTATCTCTATCTCAATCATGGTTCATCAAGTGTGGCTAATATAACCGGTACCGGGAATCCGCTCAATTTCGGGCTATTTACTGCAACGGGAACCTATACTTGTAAGGCAAAGGTTGACAGCAGTTCATCCACCTGTTTGATAAATATGAGCGACAGCGCTATTGTCACTGTTACAGGGTATGTGCCGGAACAGTATATATGTATGGTCACCTTCGATACTGCAACCCAACGAAACATGATCGTCTGGAATAAAATTACCGGTCCGCACCTGTCTTATTTCAATATTTACAAACAGACATTCCAGGAGAATGTATTTACCAAGGTTGGTCAGGTGCCCTATAACAATTTCAGCACCTTTGTGGATACGACAACTGATCCAATCATAATGGCCCAGAAATATGAAATGTCAGTTACGGATTCCACCGGGAATGAATCGATAAAATGTCCGTATCATAAAACAGTGCACCTGGAGGTAAGTCCCGGTGTACAAGGATTTAATCTTATCTGGAACCCCTATGAAGGATTTACTTTCTATACCTACCGGATACACCGGAAACTTAATACCGGCGCCTGGCAGCTTATTGATTCTATTGCAAGCGATCAGATCTCCTATACGGATCCCTATACCACATCAGGCCTGACGACTTATTACATTGAAGTGATACGGTATTTGCCTTGCAATCCGACACTGAAATCAGGAAGTTATGAATCTATCGTTTCCAATTCAATGACCTCTGCTCCGCTTGGAATTTCTGAAATTAATGCATCAAAGGTATTGGTTTATCCAAATCCGGTTCAGCAAAAGGTCAACATTATACTCCCAACATCCGGTACTATTTCCAGTCATCTTGAACTCTATACTGTGGATGGACGAAAATTTCTTGAAAAAACTATCAACCAGTCCAAAGCCGAATTGGATCTTTCCACACTTCCTTCGGGCATATATTTTTTGAAGGTTATAAGTAAAGAAGGTATCGGGACCGTGAAATTCGTGAAGGAATAGATAAAATTCGTATTTTCGCACTGTCAAGATTGGGATGTTAGCTCAGTTGGTTTAGAGCATCGCCTTGACAGGGCGGGGGTCACAGGTTCGAATCCTGTACATCCCACGAAAAGGTGTGGGTTTGGGTGTGATTGAAGTGTGGGTGTGATTGAAGTGTGGGTGTGATTATAAATTAGATAAATGTTATTAGAAAAAGTATCGCTCCTATCAAACCCAGTGCAATACTTCCATACCAGAGCCATTTCCGCTTTGTGAGGGCGGAGATTGCACAAATCGCTATAGCAACCTGGAAGATAGTAACACCTTTTGCAAGCATGTTATGCAAAGACAGGTGTTTTTCCGATAGTTTTTCTTTCTCTCTTGCTTTCTTATCAATCTCTTTCTGATCTTCCTTGTATTGATTGGCTTTCTCCTTTTCTTTGGGGAGCGCTTCTTTTCCTAACTGTTGTAACATATCGATCTTGTTTTCAAGGACTGCAGACTTAATTCCTTTGGCCTGATAATATGCCCATTGATCGGAAGCCTGAATTTGTTCGATCATTGCCTCGTTGGCATAATGACCGGCAAGTAAGGCAGTGATGGCAGCAAATACTGCTAAAAGCGCTGCCGTTAATGCTACCTTTAATATCCAGTGCTCAGCATTTTCCTGGGCGCTTTCGTGTAATTGTTCGTGTAAATGTTCTGTCGGAACTTCTATTTCTTCCATCTCTCTATCACTTGATTATTCATTATCCATTTCCCATTGTCAGCTGTACATTGTCAATTGTCAATCAACACTATAATTTCCTCGTATTTTTCAACAACAAACAGAAACTCTCCTGTCGCAAGGGCAATAACAGAATTTCCATGTTCATCCTCTGTGGATTTCATGACTTTGATAATGTAATGTGTATTCAGCGTCATTGGTGTGTCCTGCTCCAGGCCTTCTTCACTATCTTTTACAATAGTTACATGAATGAATTTTGTCATAATTGAAACAATTTAGGAAACGGTTATACTATTTAAGGATTTCGCAAAAGTAACGATTCCCTGATAAAAAATCAAAGTGTAAGAAGCGGATTGGATTATCCATCTCTGCAACAGGAGCTTAGTAATTACCTGATCAGTGTTACGGTACCAATGGTCTTGGCTTCGCCTTTGCCGATATCTGAACCTTTCCAGATTGAATTATCCATGAATGTGGCGTTTATTTTCCACATATAAACTCCCTCCGGCATCAATGCTCCTTTATAATAGCCATCCCACCCTTGTTCAGGACTTCCGTGAACGTCTATTTTCGTGGATTCCCACATCAGGTGGCCCCAGTTGTCAAAGACCATGATGTGATAATCCTTGAGATTTATCCCTACAGGTTTGAATAATCTTACAGGACTACTCGGGTTCGTTGGCGAGAAGGCATTGGGTATATACAAACCATGGAAAATCAGTTCATACTTATAGAATGTCGTATCGGAACAATTGTACCGGTTGGTCGACACCAATGAAATCATATAGGAACCGTCCAAAGAATAGGTAGCAACCGGGTTTTCATCCGTTGATGTCTGTCCATTTCCAAAATCCCAGGAATAAGAATCGGCTCCGGAAGATTGGTTATTTAACTGGATGACGCCGTTCCTTCCTTCAAAGTTTTCCGTCAGGGTAAACGCGCTTAAAGGCGTTACATTAACAGTTATGGTTGAATCTGCTGTATCGGAGCAACCATTAAGATCCCTGACCAACAATTTTACAATGTAATTCCCTGCTTTTTTATATCTGAAAACCGGGTTTTGGAATAGTGACGTATCTTTTTTCGAAGACGCATCTCCGAAGGTCCAGTGCCAGTATCCTTCAATCGTATCCCCGGGCTTCGACCTGTCGTAGAACTTAGTTGGGTCACCGCTACAGGCAATAGAATTTGAAAACTTAGCAACAGGATTTGCAAACACTCTTGTGGGTTTTATCAGGGAATCCTTACAACCAAATGTATTCACCATGACTAATTTCACATCGAATGATCCGGGTGAATGATACTCATGCACAGGATTCTTCAGTGAGGAGGTATTATTCGGATCCGAACCAGGATCTCCGAAATTCCAATTCCAGGCAACAGATTGTACGCCAAATGTAACGGAAGTATCCCTGAACAGGTTGATCTGGTTCAGGCAAACAGGTGAATTTGAAAAATAGACATCGGGGGTCGGGTGGATGGTAACCATTTGAGTAGTGCTGTCGGAAACTGGTATACCATTGCCCAGAGTCGTAATAATCAGTGTTACTTTATAGGTTCCTCCGTCAGAAAATCTATGATGTACTACAGGGGCAGGAACATTATAGGAAGTATCTGTGCGATCTCCCCAATTCCATTGCCATCTAGAAATGGATGCCCTCGGTAACGAACTATCAGCAAATGCTACCGGGTAATGAGCACAGAGCAATTTATCCGGCAGACCGAAAGAAGCAGTCAGACACGGGATCCGATGAACAATCCTGGAAACAGTATCGAAGCACCCATTTGAATTGGTCACTTTCAGTATTACCTTATAAAATCCCGGGTTGACATACAGATGCGACGTATTACCCGTTTCCGGTCCATTTATTATCAACGATGTAGACCCGTCACCAAAGTTCCATTCCCAGCTTGCAATTGTTCCACTTCCTGCGACAGTACTGTCGTTGAAGTAGATCACGCTTTCACATGGAAGGGTATGATAGGAGAACGAGGGTTTAGGTAAGGCGAAAACGGATACCTCTTTCAGGATGCTATCCACGCAGTTGTTTGAATCCCATGCTTTCATTTTTACAAAATAGGTCGCAGGTTGAGTGAATTTATGGGTTGCATAGTACTGGTGTGAAATGTTATTGGCCCCGGAATTCGGATCACCAAAATTCCAGACGACTCCATACAGCGAGTCACCTTTTGCCTGGTTAACCGGGGTGAAATGAGTGATATTCCTATAACATACCGTATCGTTCGTGAAAGTGAACCGTAGGCCTGGTTTTACATGTACACTATCAACAACTGTATCCATGCATCCGATATTATCGGTAATGATCAGGGTGACGGCGTAAGTCGTATCTGTTACTCCGAATTTATATACAGGGTTCTCGAGATTTGAGGTATATCCGGGTTCAAAAATCCACAACCGTCCGGTGATATGAGCTCCACTTGCTGTCGACTGATCCTGGAAATTCACCTGTCCTGCAGGACAGAAGAAACTGGTATATATGAAAGCTGCAACAGGCTGAGGATTAGAAACAACAGGCAAGATTATAGAGTCTGCACAATTATTCAGGTTGGTAACTTTAAGTTTAACATTATAATTTCCGGAGATTGTATAAATATAGGTCGGATTTTGAATGGTGGAAGTTCCAACACCATCTCCGAAATCCCAGAACCAGGAAATGATCTGGCTTCCGGGTGCAACCGACAGATCCGTAAATTGGGTTGGCGTATTGACACAGGATCCTGAATACTCAAACAAAGCCAATGGCTTTGGATTCACCAAAACCTGAATGATGGTATCATGAAGACAAGTTCCGGAATTTATAACCGATAATGTTACATTATAATTCCCTGTACCGGTAAAGATGTGAGTAGGATTTTGTAAAGTAGAGGTATTATTTGTACCGGAGGCGGGATCTCCAAAATTCCAGTTCCAGGCGATGATGGTGCCCGAATTGGGGACAGAAGAATCAATGAAATGAGTGGGGATACCGAAACATGCAGTATCTGCATTGAAGTTAGCCAGAGGAGCCTTATTGACAAGAACTGACTTTGTAATTGAATCGTGACAACCATTAAGATTTGTCACTGTCAGATTCACATGGAAAGTGCCGGCGTGGGAGAAGCTATGCAGTGGATCCCGAATGGTTGAAGTGTTGGCTGAACCTGTACCGGGATCTCCGAAATTCCATGCCCATGCTACAATGGCCCCTCCCCCATTGGACTGCGAAAGATCGGTGAACTGGACAGGCATTAATTCGCACCGGTTTATTGAATAGGAGAAAGCAGGCAGTGGTGCAGATTGTATGGTGACAGTATTGATCTTTTGACCGGTGCAACTGTCGGATGTATTTACCGTCAGGATGACATTATAGGTCCCGGCACTTGAATAAATATGATATACATCCGGATTGGCAGGGGGAGTGATGGTCGTAAATTGACCGTCACCAAAGTCCCAGATCCACTTTACGATCGTCCCGGAAGATGCTGATGACTGGTCAGTAAAGTGCACTGAATCTGTTACCGCACAGGTTGGGGCCGAGAAACTGAAGGCAGCGAACGGTGTTGGGATCACCATAACCTGTTTTGTAGTATCCTTATAACATCCTTCATTTGTTGTCACTCTGAGTGAAGCGGTGAATACACTGGCGGTCGCATATAAATGCGTAGGATTTTGCACTGTTGAGATTTGCCCGTCACCGAATTGCCAGTAATATTGAGTAATCATTCCGGAGTTTGTTGATGAAAGATCGGTAAATGATGTCAAGGTACCTAAGCAAACTGTATCAGCATGGAAATTAGCTAAGGGTAAAGGATTTATTGTAATTGGCTTCTGTGCTGTATTACTACAACCGCTGGCATTCGATACGATCAGGCTCACATTATAAGTGCCGGCACCTAAGAAAGTGTGAGATGGATTCTGGGAAGTTGAGTTATTCAAGGTGCCCGAGGAGGAATCTCCGAAATTCCAGAACCATGTTATAATAGTACCTCCTCCATTGGGCAGTGATTGATCTGTAAACTTAATAGTTTGTGCAGCGCAATTCGTCGATGGGAATGAGAAATTCGCCACAGGTACCGGGGTACTATTCACCGTATGTTCTATAAAGGCAGAACAACTATCAGAGGTAGTGACAGTTAACCTGACAGTATGAGCCAAAGCAGGTCCTGCGAAGATATGAGGAATATCTGGTGATACAGGGTAGAGGATAGTTATCGGTGGTGTTCCATCACCGAAGTCCCAAACCCATTTTACAATAGACCCTGTATAACCCGGCGGAATAATTGAAAGATTGATATAATTAACTGTTGCTCCGACACAAGTCGGTGAAGAAAATGTGAATGCCGGAAGGGGTAGTGGATTGACAATCACCTGCATGCTTGTATCCTTATTGCATCCGTTAGAATTAATAACAGTTAACGTCACTGTGAAGAGACCCGGATATGCATATGTATGTGCCGGATTAGGTTGTATTCCGGGAGATGTGCCATCCCCGAAATCCCATGAATATGAAATAATACCGGAAGCATTCGGAACCGACAAGTCGGTGAACTGCGTAGGGATCCCAAAACAAGCAGTATCAGCATGGAAACGGGCAACCGGTAACAAGTGAATCGTGACAGATTTAACAATCGTATCCGAACAGGTGGAAGCATTGGAAACAACCAGTGTTACATTATATGTCCCGGAATTCGCGAAAGTATGGTTTGGATTCCGAAGGGTTGACGTATTGCTTGAACCTGAACCCGGATCCCCGAAATTCCAGTTCCATTGAATAATATCTCCTCCCCCATTGGTATGGGAATTATCGGTAAACTTTACAGAATGACTCGTACAGGTAATGGCAGGGAAATGGAAATCAGCGGCTGGTGCCGGAATACTGCTGACTGTCTTTTCAATATATGAGTTACAGCTATCATTGGTCCAAACGGTCAACCGGACCACATGGTTTAAAGCAGTGCCTGAGAAAATATGTGATATGTTCGGTGAGGCAGGAAGAACGATAGTTTGGATTGGGCTGCCATCGCCAAAGTCCCATTGCCATCTGGATAGATAACCTGATATTACGGAAGACTGATCAGTAAAGTGAACAATCGTTCCTGTGCACACGGGTGCATTCCATGTGAAGTTAGCAATAGGTAAAGGATTGACATTTACTGTATGAGATATTATATTATTACAGCCATGATGATCAGTTACGGTCAGAGCAGTTATAAAAGTGCCGCTAATACTATATTGATGTGATGTGTTAATAGGATCGGTTACCGGCGGTGTTCCATCACCGAAATCCCACAACCAGGAAACAATCGAATCAATTTGTGTTATCCCTGAATTTCCATTAAAATGTACAGCCTGGTTCAGACAAGCTGTGTCATAGGCAAAATCAACCGGTGGCAAAGCATGTATAAATATAGGTTTGATGGTAGTATCACGGCATGTATTGGCATTGACGACGATCAGGCTGACATTATAAGTACTATTCCCGTTTGTAAACATGTGTGATGGATTCTGCAATGTTGATGTATTATCAGCTCCGGATGCTGCATCATCAAAATTCCATGACCAGGAAGTAATGCTGACACCTCCATTGGGGAGCGAGAAATCCGTGAACTGCACCGGTTGGTCTTTACAGGTCGTCGGAGAAACCTGGAAGTTGGCGATTGGTGCCGGTAAGCTTGTAACGATTTGTTCCACATAAGCGGAACAACTGTCACCAGTCCAAACCGTCAGATGAACAAGATGATTTAAGGCAATCCCTGCGAATGTATGAAGAACATTCGGAGATCCCGGAATGACAATTGTTTGTACCGGAGTACCATCTCCAAAATCCCACTGCCACTTTGCAAGATAACCATTAAACCCTGTAGGGATAGAAGATTGATCGGTAAATTGTACCGCAAGGGTCTGGCATACTGGTGTATTCCAGGTAAAATTCGCAAAGGGAAGCGGATTTACATCGACGGAATGCGTTACTGCATTCTGACAACCGTGCAGATCAGTTACTGTCAATGTTACATTATGAACGCCCGGGATAGTGTAAATGTGTGAAGAAGTGACCGGATTTGTTGATGGAGATGTGCCATCGCCAAAATCCCATGACCAGTTCGCAATCGAATCAATGTGGGTAATCAGGGTATTTGCGGTGAAAGTAACCACCTGGCTGAGACAGGCAGTGTCATGAGTAAAGTCGACCGTTGGTGCAGGGAAGACATACACCGGTTTGATAATAGTATCGCGGCAACCAGCGAAGTTGACAATGACAAGCCGGACATTGTAGATGGAATCACCGAAGGAAAACATATGTGTTGGATTCTCCAAATCTGATGTATTATGTATTCCTGACCCCGGATCTCCGAAATTCCAATCCCATGACATAATGGATTCTCCCCCATTGAGAAGGGAGGTATTGTTAAACGTGACAAGCATATTCTGACAAGCTGTGGAAGCCTGGAAATCAGCTATCGGATTAGGCAGGATCACAACATTTGAGGTGTAATCATCTGAATCCCCGTTATTATCTATAACTTCAAGGGTTACAGGGAATGTACCCACCGTTATGTATGTATGGCAAATATTGGGGTTATTGGGGAAATGAATAGTATCATTGGGCGAGCCATCTCCAAAATCCCATATCCATTCTTTTATCCATTGGAATGGAGGTGCTGATATGAATGAGAGGTCGGTAAAGCACATTTGTTGTCCGAGGCAAACGGGTGAATTCGAAGAGAAGAATGCCACAGGTGCTATCGGAACAAAAACCTGGTGGGTAACGGAATTGCTGCAACCCAGAGTATCAGTAACGGTAAGTGTTACATTATAAGTATATGAATACGAAGAAGGATAAATATGTATGGGGTTATGTCCATATCCAAAAGTACCGTCACCGAAATTCCAGAGGCACATATATCCAATGGCACCCAGATCCGTTACCGCTGAATCAATATGGAACTGAACCTCATAATTCTGGGGGCCTAGATTCCATGTGAATTCAACATCAGGTAACGGATTAACGGTCACCAGAATGGAATCGTGAATCATGGATGGTAAGGCTGAGCAGTGAGCATCCGCCAGTGCAGTATATGTATAGAGTGTCGTGACGGTTGGAAATACCCTAATATTATAAGGTGATGTTGTTATATTGTTTATCGTTATTAAATTGGTTCCGTCACTATAAGTCAATGTCCATGGTGGTGTTCCGGTAAAATCAAACCTCAATATTGTACTGTCTCCCCTGCAAATAGCACTGTTACCATTTAATGCCAGTGTCCCTGATGGAAGCGGATAAATAGTTAACATCATCTGGTCAATGACACTTTCTGTGCAAGGACTGATGCTATAAGCCCTGAGGGTAAGTATTACTGTTCCTGTCTCATTGGCTGAAGGTGTATAAGAAGGATGTATGGTTGTTGCATTTGTCAATGTACCCAGTCCATTATCTGTCCATAATAATGTGCTGTAATTTGAAGCTGAAGCACCTGTGACAGTATAAGGTGTTAACTGGCATAATGA
Source organism: uncultured Bacteroidales bacterium (assembly GCA_903929315.1). Classification (GTDB taxonomy): domain Bacteria; phylum Bacteroidota; class Bacteroidia; order Bacteroidales; family FEN-979; genus CAIYUC01. The sequence continues at coordinate 3,990 of CAIYUC010000073.1, read as the reverse complement.
ACTGGCATCAGGACCGGCTGAAGCTGTCACTCTGTGGAAAATCCTGAGCGTCATTGCATCTGTTGCAGTAATGCAAGGTGCAATGCTGGTGGCGCTTAATGTAAGGATAACAGATCCGTTGATCGTATCCTGTGCACTTGGAATATAGGTTGGATTCTGGACGGTGGGGTTATTGAATGTTCCAGTACCGGAAGTAGTCCATAATAAGGATGTATAATATGTCGCTACTGCGGTTAAAAGATGATAAGAAGCCTGGGTTGCACATATTGTATCGTCAGGACCTGCAAAAGCAGTTGCCTGTCGTGAGATATGCAAGATCATCATATCATTCACGTTCATGCAAGGAGTAATACCCATAGCAGTAATTGTCAGGTTCACGGAACCTGAACTGATATCTGTCGCACTTGGGAAATAGACCGCGTTGACAATATTGGGATTGCTAAACGTTCCTGAACCGGAAGTTGTCCACAGAACAGATGTATAATAATTGGCCGATGCTGAAGCAAGGGCATAAGAGCCTTGTGATTCACAGATGAGTGCATCAGGGCCCGCATTGACAATGGCCTGGCGATGGATGGTAAGTGTCATACCGTCCATCACATTAATACAAGGTGCAGCACTTGTTGCTGTAATTGTCAGGACCACTGCCCCATTTGTAATATCGGCCAGGCTCGGTGTATAGACCGGGTTGACAGAGGATGGATTATTAAAGGTGCCGGTACCGGAAGAGGTCCAAAGGATGGAGGTGTAATTGACGGCTGTAGCAAGGGAAAGCAGTAAGGTTCCCTGGGTTTCGCAGATCGTGTCATCCGGTCCTGCATATACAATCGCCTGTTTATTAATCTTTAATGACATAGAATCAACGGATGCGATACATGGAGAAGTACTCTGTGCCGTTAGTTTTAAAATAACCTGTCCTGCCAGGATATCCTGGGCGCTCGGGAAATAGACCGGGTCAGCTGTTGAAGAATTGCTGAAAGTACCTGTCCCCGAGGTAGTCCATAGCAATGAGGTATAATATGTAGAAGTTGCAGCAAAAAGTGAATATGAAGGTTGCGTTTCACAGATCGTATCATCGGGTCCGGCATACACAATGGATTGTCTGGAGATATTCAGTGTCATGGCATCTGAAACAGGTATGCAGGGTGCAGCGCTGCCGGCTGTCAGGGTTAATGTCACTGATCCTGCAGCTATATCGGCAAGACTTGGGGTATATATTGGATTCAAACTGGAGGCATTGTTAAAGCTGCCGGTTCCGGAAGTTGTCCAGGACAGGGAAGTATAGTGTGATGAGGTAGCATTGCTGATGAGATACGATCCCTGGCTTTCACACATGATGGCATCAGGACCTGCACTGGCAATTGCCTGCCGTGAGATTGAAAGGATCATGGTGTCAGAAGAATCCGGGCAGGGTGGAATGCCGTAAGCGGTCAATACGAGTTTCACGGATCCTGCTGTGATATCATTTGTCCCCAGTGTGTATAAGGGATTCAAAATAGTGGGATTGCTGAATGTTCCGTCTCCCAGTGTTGTCCATCCAAGAGAGCTGTAATTTGATGCTGTTGCAAAAACAAGAGCATAGGACTGTGTCTCGCATATCGAAGCATCGGGTCCGGCAGAAACAAGGATTTGAGGCGGTTGAGAGATGGTTACACTAGTGGTGGTGGTGCACAGGTGAGCATCTGTGATGGTAACAGTGTATATTCCTGCTGTCAGATTGGTAACTGTTGGTGAAGTCTGTGCAGGTAATGTATTCCACAGATAACTATATGCAGGAGTTCCTCCTGTGACAAATATGGTTGCACTGCCATTTGAATATCCATAACAGATCACATTCGTCTGAGCAATAATGGTTGCCTGCAAACTGGCAGCAGGTTGTGTAATTGTAACTGAAACAGCTGTTGTACACAGGTTCATATCAGTAACGACCACCGTATAAATACCGGCTAAAAGATTCGAAGCTGTTGCATTAGTTTGTACTGGTAAAGTATTCCATGAATAGAGATAGGGTATAATACCTCCGGAAACAGAAACAGTGGCACTCCCGTTATTTCCACCAAAGCAGTTGACATTTGTAAGAGACTGTAATCCTGCTATTAATAAAGAAGGTTCTGTTATTGTCACAGAAGCTGTCGAAGTACAGGCATGAGCATCTGTAACGGTAACGGTATAAATCCCTGCTACAAGATTTAGTGCAATGTTAGTTGTCTGTACCGGAACCGTGTTCCATGCATATGAATATGGAATTGTCCCACCGGAACAAGTGACAGTGGCATTCCCGTTATTGCCCCCATTACATACTAAATTGGTTTGTGATGAAATCCCTAAAACCAAGATTGCAGGCTCAGTTAATAAGACACTGGCCGATGTGGTACAAAGGTGGGCATCTGTAACGGTCACTGCATATATTCCCGCGGAGAGGCTGGTTGCAGTTGAGGTATGCTGGACTGGAATTGTATTCCATGTATAGGAATAAAGAACTGTCCCTCCGGAAGCGATAACGGTGGCAGATCCATTATTCCCTCCATTGCAATTTATATTGGTTTGTGCTGAAATGATGGCACTTAATAATAAAGGCTGAGTAATCGTAACACTGGCTGTCAGAGAGCATAAATGAGCATCTGTCACAGTAACAGTGTAAATTCCTGCGGAGAGGTTGATAGCTGGATTTATCACCTGGCCATCACTCCAGAGGTAACTATATGAAGGTGTCCCACCGATCACTGTGACGGTGGCAGATCCGTTATTTTCACCATTACAATTTACATTGACCTGTGAAGAGATTCCTCCAATCAACAACGATGGTTCTGTGACGGTTAAAGAAGCAGAAATTGTACATCCATGATTATCTGTGACATTAACTAAGTAGTTGCCTGCAACTAAACCGGTAGCTGTGGAAGCCGTCTGAACAGGAATTGTACTCCACAAATAAGAATAAGGAATAGTACCACCATTGGCGGTAACGGTTGCTGTTCCGTTTGACCCGCCATTACAGCTTACATCCGTTTCTGATACAACCGCTGTGAGGAGGAACGGTTCGGTGATCACTACGCTTGCTGTATCTGTACAGTTATGGCTGTCGGTTACTGCCACTGTATAGGTCCCTGCCACAAGATTGATGGCCGGATCAGTGATTTGTCCATTGCTCCATAGGTATGTATATCCGGGTGTACCTCCGCCGGCAATTACAAGGGCCATACCATCACTTAAACCAAAGCAGCTTACATTGGTTTGTGAAGCTATAACAGATGTCAGAACCGTTGGCTCTGTAACTGTGAATGAAGCTGACACGGTACATCCATGGCTGTCAGTCACCGTTACGGTATAGGTACCGGCAATCAGCCCGGCAGCAGGATTGGTCACCTGGCCATCGCTCCATAAGTAATTATAGGAAGGAGTACCACCTGTTGCTGTCACTGTTGCTGTTCCGTTATCACCTCCATTACAGCTCACGTGGGTACCCGATGCATTGGCCGTAAGCAGTGGCGGTTCTGTGATAATAACTTCTGTTGATGTTGAGCAGCCAAAACTATCAGTGACAGTTACTGTATAGGTTCCAGCTACAAGGGTAATGGCTGGATTTGTTATCTGTCCATTGCTCCACAGGTAACTATACGAAGGTGTCCCTCCGGTCACTGTAACCATTGCAGACCCATTGTTTCCACCGAAACAACTTACATTAACCTGTGATGAGATCCCTGAAATTAAAAGGGATGCTTCTGTGATGGTTAAAGATGAAGAGACTGTACATCCCTGGCTATCGGTAATAGTAATTATATAGGTGCCGGCAGCAAGCCCGGTAGCTGTGGCAGTTGTCTGAACAGGAATGGTATTCCACAAATATGAATAAGGAATAGTACCACCATTGGCAGTAACAGTTGCTGTTCCGTTTGACCCGCCATTACAGCTTATACCCGTTCCTGATACGGCAGCCGTTAACGGCAGAGGCTGTGTGATCATTACACTTGAAGTTACCGTACAGTTATGGGA
>CAIYUC010000072.1 GCA_903929315.1 uncultured Bacteroidales bacterium | reverse complement strand
TTATGTATTTCAATCAGTTTATAACAGATTTTATTTTTTCAAAGTTAGCTCTCGACATGAGTTGTGAAAAATACAAAAGCCTCTATAAAGAGTGCTTGAATATCGGGAGGTTAGCTGCATGAATTTTTAACGGAGTATTGATTAATAGACAATAACTTTATATATTATAATCAGATGATTATTTATTTATCTTTGTATTACTTTAATATTTAAGCGTATGAAAAATTTTACAGTTTTGGCTTTTATGTTTTTCTGTCTTTTTACGACAGTGAATTTACTGGGGTTGACTGTCCATATCAGCGGGACTGTGACAACAGATTCAACTGGTTCGCCCATTGTCAACCATGAAGTCACGATTTTCGCTGACAGCAGCAACAGCAGCGGTTTCTTTTATTACACTTCAGTAATGACAAACCCCAATGGGTTTTATGAAGTAAACGTTCCGAACGTTCCTGATACAGGGGGTGTCACTGCATTTCATGTGAGAACGTGGGATTGTTTGAATATTCTTCACGATACTATAGTGTATAGCAATAATACACCCATTACCGTGAATTTTGTAATTTGTTACATTGCTCCCCCGGATTGTCAGGCAAATTTTGTTTACTATTCCGACAGCACTTCAAATCTCACTTTTCATTTTTATGACACAAGCACTCATACAGGAGATATAACCTCCCGTTCGTGGAATTTTGGTGATGGATCGCCTTTAGATACCACATATGACCCCTGGCATACTTATGCTAACCCCGGTATCTATACTGTCTGTCTTACCATTCATACCAGCACTGGTTGCACCGATCACAATTGCCAAAATATAGAGACTGGTAGCGGAGGAGGTTGCCACGCCCAGTTTGTAGCTTACCCGGATAGCGCTCCGCATCAACTGACTGTTCATTTTATCTCTACCTCAACAGGTAATATTACCTCCTTGCTGTGGAATTTTGGCGATTCGGCATCAGGAAATTTGAACACTGCTACTACCGGCGATCCCTGGCATACTTTCACTGCTAACGGTACATATAATGTCTGCCTTACGATCCATGGTGATAGCTGCGAAAATATGACTTGTCAGGAAATGACCTTCGGAATACCTCCGCCAAACTGTGAAAATACTATTACATATACTTCAAATTTCTTTACGGTTGCTTTCGAAGGGCATACAAATAGCCAATATCTGACCACTTATAGCTGGAATATGGGGGATCCTGCTTCAACAAATCTGACAGGGAAGAATGTCACTTTTACCTATCCGGCACAAGGCTCTTACATAGTTACATTGGTAACCGTTGACTCAACGAACTGTTCATGGACCCGAACACAAACGATCTATGTCCATGGGACCTGTGATGTAAATGGAACAGTACGGGCCGGTGATCATTATGTCGATCATGGATTTATTCAACTGATAAGGGTTGACTCAGGGAATGTTATGATCGTTGCAGATTCCATGGAATTTGGAGATTCTCTCGGTATGTATTGGTTTGGCGGAGTTGGACCCGGCCATTATTATCTGAAAGCTGAACTCAGACCGGCATCTCAATTCTATGGCCAATATGTCCCAACCTATTTTGAACATTCGATCCATTGGTTGGATGCAAATCTCATAGAATTGGGGCAACCGAATAATCCTTACAATATCCATTTAGTCCTTGCCAGTGGTGATAATCCGGGTCAGGGTAATATTCATGGTATCATAAACCAGGGAGCAAAAATCAACGGCAGTGGGGCTCCGGTACCTGACGTAGAAGTTCTGTTACTTGATCTGACCAATCAACCACTCGGATATATGAAAACCGATAACACTGGTCAGTTTACATTTCCTGATATCGCAATGGGAAGTTATAAAGTCTATCCGGAAGTCGTTGGAAAAACAACAACTCCTGCCATTGTTACTTTGGATAATTCAGTACCGACGGTTAACCTGGTTTTCAATATAACTCAAAATAACGTAACATTTGGTATTAACGATGGGCTTCCGAAGTTCATTTCGGGAATCAGTGATATATACCCGGATCCCGTCTTTGACAAAGGAAATATTAATATAACCGCCACACAAAATATCAACCTTTCTCTTTCTGTCTATAGTATTACCGGACAAATGATGAAAGAAATAAAAGCAAACATTCAGAAGGGTAAAAATGTTCTGAATTTCAACAGATCAGGTCTTAATGCAGGTTGCTATTATTTGAAGATTCAGACTGTAGATAAAAACAGTGTGGTGAAGAAATTCACTGTGAGTGAATAAAGTTACTTAGTCATTATCCTCCGAATACCATTCCGCAAAGGAGTTAGCTGTTTCTCTTAATTTAAGAGCAAACAGCTTAATTCCGGGCGGGAGGAGCGTTTTGAGCCGGGAAGCAAAATCGATCAGGATATTCTCGATTGTGGGTTGATAATCAACAAGGATAATATTCCCGAAAGGCTCACCTAATTCACTTAATTCGTTTTTCTTAAAATCTGAACGTAAGATCAGAGCATGATCAAAATGATCGATGATATCTTTCTTCACGATCTTTTTTATATCATTGAAATCAATGACCATCCCATTTTTAGGAGAGTCGTTACGATGAATCGGATTTCCTGTCAACGTCACTGACAACTCATATGAATGACCATGAATGTTCTTGCAAACTCCGTCGTAGCCCGTCAATGCATGAGCGGCTTCAAACCGGAATTCCTTGGTGACCCTGATGGTTGACATAAGTTTTTAATTTAATAGATGATCGGAAAGTATTTTCACTGCGATCACAATGAGTATGATCCCCCCGATTCTTTCAGCTTGCTTCCCTGAAATAAAGTGAGTTCTTGTCCCTAATAATGCTCCTATCATTGTAACAATGAAGGTAACCAAAATAATTATTGTGACAGCTTTAAGGATATTGACACGGATAAAACCAAAACTGATTCCCGTGATAAGCGCATCAATACTTGTCGCGACTGACAAACTAAATAAAACGCTTAATTTGCGAATATTTAGATTATTCTTCGGGTGTTCTTTTTGAAAGGTCTGCAGGATCATTTTGACCCCGATGAAAGAAAGGATCCCAAAAGCAACCCAATGATCTATGGATTCGATAGGTTTCTTGAAAATGTCACCGATCAGCCAGCCGATTAACGGCATTAATCCCTGGAACAATCCAAAAGATAGAGCCATTCTTGATGCATCATTCCTGGAAAGTTGTTTAGCAGCACCAAAACTTATTGCAACAGCAAAACAATCCATTGACAGTCCTAAAGCAATCAGGAAGATTTCAAGTATGCTCATAAGTTCAATGACATCAGCAAGAATGTATTAAAAAGTAGGATTATCAAAAATAGTTTTGCTTGTGAAATATCAAAAGTTCAAATCGTCCTTTTTACAATAAACTTGATTTTGCGATACTGACTTATTGGCTGTTTATAAGAAGGAGGATCTTTTCCAGGCATCCGGTATCTGTTTCATCAAAGGAGTTCAGATATTTGCTGTCAACATCAAGAACGCCTATGATCCTACCATTTTTATCTCTTAACGGAATGACAATTTCGGATCTGGATCGGGAATCGCAGGCAATGTGTCCGGGGAATTTATGAACATCCGGAACAATGATGGTTTTTCCCTGGTTAACCCCTGCCCAGCAAACTCCTTTATTCTTTTCAAGGAGTTGGCAAGCCAATGAACCCTGGTAGGTTTTAACAATGAGTTCACCGTCTTTCAGAAAATAAAATCCGGTCCAGAAAAAATAATCTATTTTATGATGAAGCACTGCAACGATAGTGGCAAGTTTAGCATCAAAATCGGGAGCATTATATAAAAGGTCCTGTAGCTGATGATAAACCCGTGTATATCTGCCAATTTTCTTTCTCGTTTCCATTAAATGGTTCCAACCAAATCAAACTCAACTGTAAAATGCCTCATAATGTTTGCTTCTTTTATGATCTTCAATCCATGGGTAACTTTCTTCCTGCGGTCATAAAGATTTTTCAGAGACACAGCAACAACATCCATATGATTGTTTGTATATACCCTGCGTGGTATTGCCAGTCGTAAGAATTCAAGAGCAGGATATCGATTTTCCCGTGTTACCGGGTCCCTGTCCGCTAACAATGCTCCAATCTCCACACCACGTACCCCTGATTCCAGATAAAGCTGCACAGCCAGTGTTTGTGCCTGGAATTCTTCTTTGGGTAAATCTGGAAGGAAACGTTTGGCATCCACAAACACCCCATGACCACCAATTGGCAATTGAAGAGGGATACTGAATTCAATCAATTTATTACCCAGGTATTCCACTTGTTTAATCCTTGTATTAAGATATTCAAATTCGGTACCTTCAAAAAGACCCTGAGCGATTGCATTCATATCTCTTCCTGCCAATCCTCCATAGGTGATATAGCCTTCAAACAGGATATTGAAAACACTGGCCTTTTCGAGAAGTTCCGGGTCCTTCATTGCAATAAAGCCACCAATATTGACAATAGCATCTTTCTTGCAACTCATGGTCATTGCATCAGCATAAGAAAACATTTCCCGGGCGATCTCACGAATGGTTTTATTCTCATAACCTTTCTCACGAACTTTGATGAAATAAGCATTTTCAGCAAACCGGGCAGAATCGTAAACGATCATTTTTCCAAATTTGTCGGCTAATTTTCTTATGGTCTTTAAATTTTCCATAGAAACCGGCTGTCCACCACAGGAATTGCAGGTAATCGTAATGATTATGAAAGACACTTTATCTCCGTTCTTTTTTAAAACTTCTTCCAGTTTCACGGGATCAACATTGCCTTTGAACGGATGGATACTGGTGGTATCACTTGCTTCATCAATGATGCAGTCAACAGCTATAGCTTTGCGGAATTCAATATGTCCCTTGGTAGTGTCGAAATGAGAGTTTCCGGGTATAATATTTCCTTCTTTGACCAGGACTGAAAACAAGACATTTTCAGCGCCTCTGCCCTGGTGTACCGGAAGAAAATAATCAAATCCTGTGATTTCCTTGATTGCAGCCTTCATTTTGTAATAGGAAGAGGCACCTGCATAACTTTCGTCTCCAAGGATCATTTCCGACCATTGTTTGTCACTCATGGCACCCGTTCCTGAATCCGTTAAAAGATCAATGAAAACCTGTTCGCTCTTTAACCTGAACAGATTATATTTCGCATCTTTTATCCATTTTTCCCGTTCTTCCCGGCTACTTTTCCTGATGGTTTCCACCATCTTCATTTTATAAGACTCTGAAAAGGGGATTTCCATAAGTTGGTGATTTAAAAGAGCAACAAAGGTAGAAATATTTTAAAAGATTTTTTTCTTTTAAAGGTTGTGTAATTATTAAATTTCATGTACGTTTGTTGAAGGAAACAATTAACCTTAATTTGCCCATAACAGTTAACGATAAGGAGGATTTACTACTATGACAACCAAAGAAACGACCGGGAAACCCGGTTTAACAAAACTATCTGATCTATATGAACTTGCAAGGCAATCCAAAAAGAAAAAACTGGTATTGGCCGTTGCTCATGATGAACATTCACTGGGCGCCGTATGCTCTGTTGCAAAGAAAAATTTAATTGAAGCGATCCTGGTCGGTTCCGAAAAGAAGATCAGGGAAATCGCAACAAAACTTAACCTTGATATTTCCCAACTAACAATTATTGATGAAGAGAACGATAATAATGCGATTAAGCTCGCAGTAAAGATGGTTCACGATAAACAAGTCGATATCCTGATGAAAGGGAATGTGGCAACTGCCACCCTATTACGTGGTGTGCTTGATAAAGAGAATGGCTTACGGAAAGGTGAGGTGTTGTCTCACTTTGCACTTTTTGAAATTCCTACTTATCATAAACTACTCGGATTGACGGATGCAGCAATGATCATTGCACCTGATCTCAAGACGAAGGTAGCGCTTATCTGCAATGCAGTGGAATTCATGAATAAACTTGGGATTTCCAAACCAAAGGTTGCTTTGCTGGGGGCAGTTGAGATGGTCAATGAATCCATGCCTGCTACATTGGAGGCAGCCATCATTTCGAAAATGAACCAACGCGGACAGATCAAGAATTGTATCATCGACGGACCTCTTGCTTATGATAATGCTGTAAGCATGGAAAGTGCCAGGCATAAAGGAATCGTGAGCGATGTAGCAGGCGATGCAGATTTATTGGTAGTCCCTGATATAGAAGCCGGCAATGTCCTTTATAAGGCGTTTGGTTTTTCAGCCGGCGCCACATTAGCTGCTTGTATCCTGGGTGCATCCGCTCCCATTGTTTTAACCTCCCGATCGGATACTGAACAATCGAAACAGGACAGTATTGTAATGGCTTCAATTGTGAGCTAATTACCACCCATTTTACAAAAATCCTCATTTATGGCTAACCGATTATTTCGAACGAAATCCATTCACGACCTGATGAATGAGGCTACCGATACCCATCATGGTTTTAAACGTGTTCTTACTGCAACCAATCTTACAACCCTGGGGATAGGAGCCATCATCGGTGCCGGGATTTTTGTCCTGACAGGACAGGCAGCTGCCCAGTATGCGGGACCAGGCATTGTTCTTTCTTTTATTATCTCCGGTCTTGCATGTGCATTTGCAGGCTTGTGTTATGCTGAGTTTGCTTCAATGATACCTATCGCAGGGAGCGCCTATACATATGCATATGCGACATTAGGTGAATTCCTTGCATGGATTATCGGGTGGGATCTGATCCTTGAATACCTGTTCGCAGCTTCTACCGTTTCCGTAGGATGGGGAGGATATGTGGTCAGCTTTCTGAGAGACTTTGGCATTTTTCTGCCGACAAATTTGACTGCTGCTACAGGTACTGTGCTTATCGATGTCCCAATGCATGGATGGCAGCAATTGACCCAATATTTAAACCATAGTCTTATTGCACAAGGCATCAATGTGGAAAGTCTTCCCCATGTGACATCGGTTATTAATGTGCCTGCAATGTTTATCGTCGCTATATTGACAGCGCTCCTGGTTATTGGAATCAGAGAATCAGCCAATTTTAACAATATCATGGTCATTACAAAGGTGTCGGTTATTATATTGTTCATTGGTGTAGGGATCGCTTTTGTGAAGTCGGCTAACTGGCACCCCTTTATTCCTCCAAATACCGGGATATCGGGGCATTTTGGCTGGAGTGGAATTCTTCGTGGGGCCGGTGTTATTTTCTTCGCCTACATTGGTTTTGATGCTGTGTCCACAGCTGCCCAGGAAGCAAAAAATCCACAGAAACATATGCCGATCGGCATACTTGGTTCTTTAAGCATTTCAACCGTCCTTTATATTCTTGTAGCTTTGATATTAACAGGAATTGTCAGTTATACGGAATTGAATGTTCCCGACCCTATGGCAGTAGGTGTCAATGCAATGGGACCCGGAATGTTCTGGTTACGTCCTATTGTGAAATTAGCGGCTATAGCCGGACTTAGTTCAGTAATCCTGGTCATGCTTTTAGGTCAGCCTCGGATTTTCTTCTCCATGGCAAAGGATGGTTTGTTACCGCCTGTATTTTCAAAAGTCCATCCCAGGTTCAAAACACCTTATATCAGCACACTTTTAACAGGAAGTGTAGCTCTGGTATTAGCAGGGATTTTACCTATAAGTATCCTGGGAGAACTGGTCTCCATAGGAACATTGCTTGCTTTTGCAATAGTCTGTGCCAGTATTTTGGTTCTTAGAAGATCTAAACCTGATCTGCCCCGGCCATTCAGGACGCCATTTGTCCCTGTGATCCCTATTCTGGGAGCACTCATTTGCATTATTCAAATGGTCTCCCTGCCATTGGATACATGGCTACGATTGGTGATATGGATGGCAATAGGTTTTATTATTTATTTCACCTATGGAATCAGGAAAAGCAAGTTGAACAAGTCCATTGAAGCCAATCAGCAATAAAAGAGACAATTTCAATGAAAGAAATACGTATCCTTGCGATCAATCCGGGCTCTACTTCAACAAAGATTGCGGTCTTCCAGGACACAGAACCGATCTTTCTGAAGAATATTAAACACAGTGCTGAAGATCTGGAACCATTCAATAAAATTAATGACCAGTTCCATTTCAGAAAGAATGTAATTGTTAACCAGTTAAATGAAGCCGGCATCAGTGAGGAAAATGTCCGGGTAGTGATGGGGCGTGGTGGATTACTCAAACCGATCCCTTCCGGTGTATACGAAGTCAATGAATTAATGATCCATGATCTGAATAACAGTCCGTTAGGTGAGCATGCAAGCAACCTGGGCGGCCTGATTGCCCATGATTTAGTGCAGTCATTACCAAATGCCAAAGCATATATCGCTGATCCTATCGTGGTCGATGAAATGGACGATATTGCCCGTATTGCAGGACATCCTCTGTTTGAACGACTTTCAATTTTTCACGCTCTTAACCAGAAAGCCATAGCCCGTGAATATGCCAAGTCCAGACATACTAAATATGAAAAGCTGAACCTGATTGTCGTTCATCTGGGTGGAGGCATAACGGTGGGTGCCCATTGCAAAGGCCGTGTAATAGACACGAATCAGGGACTTGATGGTGATGGTCCTTTTACTCCGGAACGTTCGGGCACTTTACCCGTCGGAGCGCTCATCAGGTTGTGCTTCAGTAATAAGTACACCCTTGAAGAAATTATGAAAATGGTCAAAGGTGAAGGAGGACTGATGAGTTACCTCGGAACCAATGATGCGGCCCTGGTAGAAAAAATGATCGAAGCAGGTGATCATAGAGCAGAATTGATTTATCACGCTATGGCCTATCAGGTAGCTAAAACGATCGGTGAAATGTACACTGTTCTGAAATGTGAGGTAGATGCAATCCTTATCACTGGTGGTATTGCATATGATGCGAATTTCGTAAAATGGATACAGGAACGTGTTCACAAACTTGCCCCGGTTCATGTTTATCCCGGTGAAGATGAGATGCGGGCGTTGGCTATCAATGGCTTGATGGTAGTAAAAGGGGAATTAATCCCAAAAGAATACATATAGATTATGCAAAACTTCCGGATCGCTGCTGACGCGACCTCTGTGATGTTTACATGATCTTCATCATTTCCCTGACAATATTCTGTGTACCCTGTTCTATCTGCTCAATTGTTGCATCCAGCATATAACAAGGCGTGGAAAATATTTTCCTTTCTTTGTCGATGATGACTTCTCCATGTGTGGTTGATGTGTATCTGGATCCCATTTTTTCGATGAAATCAGCAGAAGGCTTATCCTGACCTGTGGTCAGGTTTGTGCCTTTAATGAGTTGCGCTAAGATCACCGGAGCAATGCACATCGCACCAATGGGTTTCTTTGCTTCAGCCATTTCCTTTACAGCCTTCTCAACCTCCGGGTGGACTTTACAATTATCCCCGTCAACAGCCCACGTAGAAAGGTTTTTAGCTGCTCCAAACCCACCCGGGAATATCAGGGCATCAAAATCAGCAGCATTAAAAGCACTGGTTGGCTTGATCACTCCCCGTGCAATCCTTGCAGCTTCGACCAAAACATTTCTTTTCTCATGTATAACCTCACCTGTGAGATGATTGATCACGTGGTATTGTAAAGTATCAGGCGCAAATAGCTCGTAGCTTGCACCTGCTTTTGCAATTGCCAGAAGAGTGAGCGTTGCTTCATGAATTTCGGTCCCATCAAATACACCGGAACCGGCTAAAAAAACAGCAATTTTTTTCATAATTGAAAATATTTTGAATCAGCAGTATGATTCATATTCACATTCAAAGTATAAATATTTTTTTTGAATAGCCTAATAGTATTAAATTTGCATAAAGTTACGAATCCAAAGCTACAAAATTAACTCAACCCGGAATGAAAAAAATCCAGATGGTGGATCTCAGGAGTCAATATCTTGAAATCAAACCTGAAATTGACCGGAATATACAGGAAGTTATCGACTCATGTGCTTTTATCAATGGGCCTGCCGTGAAATCATTCCAGCAAGATCTCGAAAAATATTTAAATGTTAAACATGTTATACCGTGTGCCAACGGTACTGATGCATTGCAGGTTTCCATGATGGCGCTCGGGCTTCAACCGGGTGATGAAATAATATCCGTTTCTTTCACATTCATAGCAACTGTCGAAGTTATCTCCTTGCTTGGGTTAACCCCTGTGTTTGTTGATGTTGATCCGGATACTTTCAACATCGATCCGGAAGCAATCGAACGGGCCATTACTCCTAAAACAAAAGCAATTATCCCTGTGCATCTTTTCGGACAATCTGCTCCGATGGAAGAGATCATGGAAATTGCAGGCAGGTATAATCTTTATGTGATCGAGGACGCTTGCCAGGCTATCGGATCAGATTATTATTTTACCGATGGAAGCAGCAGGAAGACAGGGACAATTGGTGAAATAGGCTGTACTTCGTTCTTCCCATCCAAGAACCTGGGGTGCTATGGTGATGGTGGAGCCGTCTTTACCCAGGATGATAAAATTGCAGACCAACTGAGAATCATCGTAAATCATGGTATGGCAGTCCGCTATTACCATGATTGTATTGGCGTTAACTCACGTCTTGACAGTCTGCAGGCGGCTATTCTGAAAGTGAAATTAAAACATCTGGACGAATATGCACAAAAACGCAGGGAAGCTGCGGATTATTACGACAAGGCCTTTTCCGGTCACCCGAAATTGAAAATTCCTTATCGTTACCCGAAATCAAACCATGTGTTTCATCAATATACACTGGTAACAAAGAATATCGACAGAAAGGGGTTGCAGGATTACCTTGCATCTAAAGAAATACCGGCAATGATCTATTACCCTGTCCCGCTTCATTTACAGAAAGCATTTAAGGATTCCCGTTATAAATCAGGGGATTTTCCTGTTACTGAAGCGCTTGCAAATTCAGTCGTTTCTTTGCCTATGCATACTGAGTTGGATGCGGAGCAACTCAGTCATATCACGAAATCTGTTTTGGAATTTGTTAACCGATGATCAATGGAAAAAGAATATTTCGCGCATGAAACAGCTGTAATTGATCCGGGCTGTACGATTGGAAAAGGAACGAAAATATGGCATTTTACGCATATTATGTCGAATGCTGTCATTGGGGAGAACTGCAATCTCGGACAGAATGTAGTGGTTTCTCCTGATGTTATCCTCGGAAAGAATGTAAAAGTGCAAAATAATGTTTCCATTTATACCGGTGTGATTTGCGAAGATGATGTGTTTCTTGGCCCTTCTATGGTGTTCACCAACATCGTTAATCCGCGCAGTGCAATCATCAGGAAGGAGCACTATGCCAAAACGACAGTGCGAAAAGGGGCAACCATAGGTGCAAATTCTACCATAATCTGCGGACATGAAATCGGCGAGTATGCTTTTATCGGGGCGGGAGCAGTTGTAACAAAAGACGTTCCGCAATACGCCCTTATTGTTGGAAACCCGGCCAGGCATGTAGGATGGATGAGTGAATACGGACACCGTCTCGACTTCAACGACGAAGGTATTGCAGTTTGTCCGGAAAGTAAGGAAAAATACTTGCTCAGGAACGGCTCCGTGACAAAACTTGGAAAATAAACTATGACAAACCAAACGATACCGCTCAATTTTGCATTAATCGGAGCTGCCGGCTTTGTCGCTCCGAGGCATATGAAAGCCATTAAAGAGACGGGGAATAATCTTTGTGCCGCACTTGATCCTTATGACGGTGTGGGAATCATGGACAGTTTTTTCCCCGGAGCAGATTTTTTCATCGAACCCGAGCGATTTGACCGGCATCTGGATAAGCTTAGACGAAATGCCATTGCAAATAAGGAATCGGAACATTCAAAGATCGATTTCGTGAGCATCTGTTCACCAAATTATATGCATGATTCACATATACGCCTGGCCTTGAGAAATGATGCCCATGCGATCTGTGAAAAACCTATCGTTCTGAACCCATGGAATGCCGATGCTTTAAAAGTTATTGAAAAAGAAACAGGAAAAAATGTTAATACTATTTTGCAGCTCCGGTTACATCCTGCGATTATTGAACTAAAAGAAAAGATTCAAAAGGGTCCTGCAGATAAAATCCATAACTTAAATTTGACCTATATAACAAGTCGTGGAAAATGGTATCACAGATCCTGGAAAGGAAACATAGAAAAATCCGGCGGGATCGCTACCAATATTGGTGTTCATTTCTTTGACATGCTGACCTGGATTTTTGGAAGCGTAAGAGAAAACAAAGTTCACATTTTAACTCCCGACAGGGCGGCAGGTTACCTGCATCTTGATAATGCAGAAATCCGCTGGTTTCTTAGTCTTAATTATAACGATATTCCCGATGAGGTAAAAAAAACCGGCAAAAGCACATATCGGACACTGGTCATGGATGGGATTGAAATTGAATTTACAGAAGGATTCACGGATCTTCATACACTTAGTTACAGAAATATTCTTGAGGGAAAGGGTTTTGGGTTAGATGACGGTAAGGCGGCTATTGAAATCGTTTATAATATTCGTAATGCTACCCCGGTAGGTTTAAAAGAAGATTATCACCCTCTGTTAAAGTCATTAAAAGTTTAATTATGAAAATTCTTGTCACAGGGGGAACAGGATTCATTGGATCTCACACCGTGGTGGAACTTCAGGCAAGGGGTTTTGAAGTGATCATCGTGGATAATCTGTCGAATTCGTCCATTGATGTGGTCGATAACATAGCCCGGATAACAGGAGTAAGACCATTGTTTAAAAAATTTGATCTGATGGATCCTGTAACGACAGCGGCTTTCTTTCAAAAGCAGAGTGACCTGAAGGCAATTATACATTTTGCTGCCTTTAAAGCAGTGGGAGAGTCTGTTAAACTTCCACTGAAATACTATAGAAATAACCTGGATTCCCTGATCAACATTTTGCAGGGTATGATAAATAATTCCATTGAAAACATGGTGTTTTCTTCTTCCTGCACGGTTTACGGACAGCCGGAGCAATTACCCGTGAAAGAAGATGCTCCTGTTCAGAAAGCTCTGTCACCCTACGGAAATACCAAGCAAATATCGGAAGAGATCATCACTGATGTTAGTATTACTGCAAATGTCAAATCCATCCTTTTACGATATTTTAATCCCATCGGTGCGCATGAATCAGCAATGATCGGTGAATTGCCCCTGGGGATCCCGGATAACCTTGTACCCTATATCACACAGACTGCGATTGGGAAACGCGATTACTTAAGGGTTTGGGGCAATGATTACCCTACTCCCGATGGAACCGCTATCAGGGATTATATACATGTTGTGGATCTTGCCCGGGCACATGTAATCGCACTTGAACGGATGCTCAATAACCAGATGAGGAAAAACGTCGAGATATTTAATCTGGGTACCGGTAAGGGCTGTTCAGTGATGGAAGTGATCAACTCTTTTGAGAAAGTATCCGGGATGAAATTGAATTACCGGATTATGGAGCGGCGTCCGGGAGATATCATGAAAGTTTGGGCTGATACAGAGTTTGCCAACCGCGAATTAGGCTGGAAAGCTGAGAAGGGACTCGATGATATGACCTTGTCAGCATGGAACTGGGAAAAAGCTCTTGCAGCTAAATCATAAGGTAATCGTTTAACAAAAAGGCCGATTCCTATAATCCATAGTCCGAAAATAAAGAACCAATAAAAATATGAAAACCATTTTGATCACCGGTGGAGCCGGTTTTATCGGTTCTCATGTTGTTCGCAGATTTGTTAAGAAATATCCGGAATATAAGATCATTAATCTCGACAAATTGACTTATGCCGGTAACCTGGCTAACCTGCACGATATCGAGAATTCACCAAATTATGAATTCATCAGGGTTGATATTGTAGATGCAGAAGTGATAGCAGGAATCTTCAATAAGTACCGTTTTGATGGAATTATTCATCTTGCGGCAGAATCCCATGTAGACCGGTCGATCAGTAACCCGATGGAATTTATTTTAACCAATATTGTTGGGACGGTTAACTTATTGAATGCGGCCCGCACGATCTGGGAGAATAACCTGGCAAACAAGGTTTTCTATCATATATCTACGGATGAGGTATATGGATCGCTTGGCGAAACCGGTTATTTCTTTGAAACATCGTCCTATGACCCTCGAAGTCCATATTCGGCATCAAAAGCGAGTTCCGATCATCTCGTAAGAGCCTATTTCCATACCTATAAACTCCCCATTATCATATCGAATTGCTCGAATAATTATGGTCCCTATCAGTTTCCCGAAAAATTAATCCCTCTTTCCATCAATAATATCAGGAATAATAATACTATTCCAATTTATGGGAAAGGAGAAAATATACGCGACTGGCTTTATGTTGAAGACCATGCCAATGCAATTGATTTACTATTCCATAAAGGCCGGGTTGGGGAAACGTATAACATCGGCGGTAACAATGAATGGAAAAATATTGACCTGATCCGCAAATTATGCGAGATCATGGATCAGAAACTTGGAAGAGCCGAAGGTACTTCCGCCCAGCTTATTACCTTCGTGAAAGACCGCGCAGGACATGATATCCGGTATGCCATAAATGCTGAAAAAATTCAAAAAGAACTGGGATGGAATCCTTCCCTGCAGTTTGAAAAAGGGATTGAGAAAACAGTCGAATGGTACCTTGCCAACGAAGAATGGTTGGAAAATGTCACATCAGGAGAATATCAGAAATATTACGAGAAACAATATATTAAACGATAAAACACTTCACCTCCGGTCATTTTCAGTTCAATGATGATGGGATTTACCGGTTCCTTTAGGCACCCGTCACGGATATATTTTTCCCTGCACCTATCTTGCTTATCAACCCTTGTAAGACATTACCAGGTCCGACTTCGATAAAAGCAGTAGCTCCGTCATTGATCATATTCAGGATGAGCTGGGTCCAAAGGACAGGAGCAGTCAATTGAGCGATCAGATTTTTTATAATTTTTTGCGGGTCAGATACTTTTTCTGCTGTGGCATTCTGATAAACAGGACAGATGGGGTCCTTAAAGGGGGTGATTTTGATGGCTTCAGCAAGCTCAATACGCGCTG
>CAIYUC010000071.1 GCA_903929315.1 uncultured Bacteroidales bacterium | reverse complement strand
CGCCCAAAGGAAATTAAAAAGCTGGTCAAACCGGGCATTGACATCCGACCTCAATGTCGTCATATCCGTCCTCAATGAAGTCATCTCCGACTTCATTCCATCCACCTTCATATCGATTTTCGCATCAAGCGCTTCAACCTTTTGCTCGGTCCTGATAAGCCTGTCGCGGTCATCGATTGTGAAAGGAATCTCTTTCAACTCTGCCTTAAGGATCAGGGGAAGAAGAATAATCCAAATGCCGATAATGGTTACGATCTTTTTCATATAATTCCGGATGAATGATTTTTCTCTCTTAATCCGGTTTATAGCACAAAGGTAATACAAATTTCAGGAAAAGTTTTCAACAATGATTACCGGTGATTGGTGATCGGTGACTGGTGATTGGTGACTGCCAACTGCCGACTGCGAACAGGTGATCGGTGAAAAGGAAGATGCCGGAAAATTCGTAACGCGTGACGCGGAGAAAACAAGCGGACATGCGGACAAGCGGACAAGCGGACAGCGGACGGGCGGACGAGAACAATTACGAATTCGTCATTTCATAAAACAACTCACCAGGTCACTTTCCGATAGCTGTCGGGATCACCAGTTCACCAGTTTAGATTCCTGATGTGTGAGTGTGGATATTGGTCTATAATTAAGAATTATCTTTGAACTAAAATATTAACAGAAAGAACATGTATAAAAAAATCAACCCTTTTGACGCTTACCATGAAACTATTGAAAAGTTATCGGGAGATGGGATCCTGCTTGTGGCTGGCGATCCTCCGAACATCATGACCATTGGCTGGGGAACTCTCGGTGTTATATGGGGTATACCGGTGTTTACGGTACTCGTCCGTCCGACCCGGTACACGTTCCAGGTTATTGAAAAAAGTCATGATTTTTCTGTAAATGTTTTACCGGATGAATTCAAAAAACAACTTGCCTTTTGCGGTACCAGATCGGGTAAAACAATTGATAAGATCAAAGAATGCGGCTTTAAAATGGAGAAAGGCATTGAAATCTCCACTCCGTTTCTTTCCGAAGCGACTATTCATTATGAGTGCAGGATTGCGGAGAAAACCAGGCTGGATCCCGGCACAATGGAACCGTTAGTCATTAACAAGTATTATCCTTTACGAGACTTTCATACGGTTTATTATGGGGAGATCATGGGGGCCTATAAGAATTATTAATTACGGATTACGAAAGCAGGCAATAAATTTTTTCCGGTAGGAATTTCCAAGTTGAGCTGTATGATCTTCGGTTAATTTAATGAGCCCCTGTTTGGAGCATGATTTTACCTGTGCTATATTGACCAGGTATGACCGGTGTGTACGAATGAATCCCGGGTGGTTTTCAAGGAGGTCGTCGAATTCTTTTAAAAGCCGGCAAAAGGTCTGTTTCCGGTTCCCCACCTGGTATATATCGGTATAGTTACCGTTTGCTTCCAGCATAATAATCTCGACTGTTTCCATCACAACATACCCGGTTGGATTCAAAAGGGTGATCCTATCAGGATAAGAGGCCTTATGGCTGACATTTTCGATCCGGGTCCGGACATTTTCATCCTTTACACTGCCGGTTACTGCATTGACTGCATAGACCAGTTCGTTAACCCGGATGGGTTTTAAGATGAAATCAACCGGATGATATTTAATGGCCTTATAAGCATATTCCTGGTTTCCTGAAATAAAAATCACTTTAAAGGGAAGATGCTTGAAATGATCCAATATATCAAAACCATTTCCATCCGGCAGTTCAATTTCGCAGAAAACCACATGGGGAGCAACTTCCCTGATCACCTTAACAGCATCTTTAACAGTTTCAGCCACGGCAGCAATATTCACTTCCTGGCAATAGGTTTTTAATAAATGTTGTAAAAGAACAGGGTTCGCAGTAACATTTTCCACAATAACGGCATTCAACTTTGTCATGGAGGGTTTGTAATACAGTTTTTGAAAATATTGTAACGTTTTTCAATCCATTTCAGGATTGATTCATCTTATTACCTTATGGCCATTACGAAAGATGGGTTGCTGAAAGCGAATCGTAATTTGCGGATAAATCTAAAACAAATTTTTCGCTGACCATCCGTACATAGATAAAGAGGGAGGTTTTTTAAACGAATTGTGGTTCACGGTAAATAAAACCACTATTTGTAACTTCATAAGTAATTGGTGACTGGTGATTGGTGACTGCCGACTTCTGTCTGCCAAGTATTGTCAATGATATATAAAGAAGGACATAAATTTTTCACGGCAGGAATCTCCCAGATGGGCAGTATTATTTTCGCTTAATTTGATGATCCCCTGATTGGTGAAAGATTTTACATGGTCTAAATTGACAAGATACGACCGGTGCGTTCGAACGAAGTCCGGATTATTGCTGAGAAGGTCTACGAATTCCTTTAAGATCCGGCAATAGGTCAGTTTCCTGTCGCCAACCAGGTAAATGTCGGTGTAATTACCGTTTGCTTCCAGTTTGATGATCTCACGGGCCTCGATCACGACAAAACCATTTGAATCCATCAGGGTGATTTTTTCGGGATTAGAGATCTGATGGATAACATTTTCGATCCGTCTCTGATACGATTCATCCATCCCATTTCTGATCACTGTATCGACAGCTGCAACCAGTTCTTTAATACTGACAGGTTTTAAAATAAAATCAACTGCATGAAATTTAATGGCCTCGTAAGCATATTCCTGATGACCGGTAACAAAAATCACCTTGAATGGAACGGGTGTGAATTGCTTCAATATATCAAAACCATCCCCATCAGGAAGTTCGATGTCGAGGAAAACGAGTTGGGGATCAACTTCCCTGATCACCTTAACGGCCTCTTTGACATTTTTAGCCATGCCAGTAATATTCACTTCATGGCAATACGTTGTTAATAAACTTCGCAGAAGCCTTTGGTTGGCAGGTATATCTTCTACAATCACCGCGTTCAATTTTTCCATGGAGGGTATATCATTCAAGCCGGGTAAAATAGATGAAATTTTCAAACCTGATACCTGAAATTGACCAAATAGTGCATTAATTATATGAACAGGTCAATTTACTAAATGAATCACCTATATTAAAGTATCAACCTCAATTGTGATGGATCATTTTGGTTATTCGTTGTTATTCGTTGTTATTCGTTGTTATTCATAGTTACTTATAGTTATTCATAGTTATTCATAGTTACTTATAGTTATTCATAGTTATTCATAGAAAATAAGGATAATATTATTGTTTTATTGCGACTATATATTAATCAAACCCGATTTAAAATATATTCTATTTTAATACCATTTGATTTTATTTGCTTTTTGCTTATTCTGTAATGCTCGATGGTTTGTCTTTACTGATTTTATACTTAACCTCTTTGGGTTTAGTTCTAACAAGTCGTTGTAAAAATTCCCGAAACGGCTTGTTAATTCTTTTCATCATCGGTTCTTGGATTTTCTTTTTTTTTGGTTGTTTCATTTTGCTATTAATTGATCGTATTTTAATCTCCCACTAATTTCCTGTAAAAATAGATTAAATTTTTCAGCTTCACCAACTTTTCTATTATTATATCACTAGCGTTGCGTATAAATTGTTAAGAGTTCTTTGAAAAGCTTGATATATCATCGTTTTCTGAGTTTTTTATCGAGCAACGATTTGAAAATGGTTTTTCCGTCCTTTGTTCAAAATTTTCAAAATGAACCAAGGGAAGATGATCTTTTCGCCACTGATGGAGTTTACCTCTTATCACACCTTCAAGTATTGTGTCCGTAAGTACAATGGTGATTATAACAATAAAGGATTGACTTGCTGGAAACAATTTCTCTGTATGGCATTCGGGCAACT
>CAIYUC010000070.1 GCA_903929315.1 uncultured Bacteroidales bacterium | reverse complement strand
TGCCGAGGTTATATACTAAAAGAACTCAGGTTTGCAAAAAATTACACTTGAATTAATTGAAAATTGTCGGTCATTAATGTTTGTAATTCGGTCCTGTATTTTTTCAGATGGCGAAAAAAATCCAGGCAATATTTTTTGAAGACAGTAAATTTTTCGTAATATGAGTTGTAGATTACTTTTTTCTTGAAAAATTTCCACAACCGTTCAATAATGTTCAAATTCGGGCTATAAGGTGGCAAAAACAGCAAACAGATTCTTTTATTTTTCTCAACAAACAGACGAACCATTTCGCTGCGATAATATCTTGCGTTATCCAGTATCACGTAAATCATTCCCAATGGCTGTTTTCGGAGCATTTCGTTTAACAGGCTTACGGTCGATTGGGCATTTATCATTTCCGTTTCCTGAATAATTACCGAATGATCCTCAAGATTATAAGCACCGTTCAGATTGATCCTTTGCCTTCCGGTGTTGGCCTTAAGAACCATGTCCTGGCCTTTCCTTATCCAGCCATAGGCTGGCTGAGAGTTGTGCATGGGATGCACTCCATCCATAAAGTAAATCCTGTCTTCTGTGGCTTTCTTTTTCTGGATCCTTCGGTATTTCTTTATAAACGATTTCTGGGCTTCAATATCGGCCTTGCCAGGGATGTGTTTGGGCTTCTTGTAGGTAAAATTCAACTGGTGCAAAAGGCTTGTCATTCCTTTGGGAGTGTACTTTACCTTAAAAGTTTTCTTTACAAATGCGCAAATCTCTTTCGCCGTAAGGTACATAGTGCATTCAAGGTATTCGACAAGTTGATCCAATTGATCTTCATTCAATTTGCAAGTACCACCAACATAATAGTCTTTAAGCAACTCCGGAGTGCCTCCTGTGATATATGTTTCATACCAGCGCCATACGGTGGTATAATCAATCAACAGGATTTCTGCAATTTCACTGTATTCGTAACCCTTATCCAAAAGTAAAATGGCTTTTATTTTATCACGTTGCTTTTTATCCGCCTTCTTATGCAGCAGTTTTAACCTGTCTATTTCGTCCGGTAATAAAAAATTGGCCATCCATTGCAAAGGAAAACTCAATACAGGGATTAAGGAACTTAAAACCAAAGTATTTTTGCACAAGCCGTTGTTCATTATTTTGCATTCTCATTCAGTATTGGTATACACCGTTTCAGGTTTGGCAGTAATTCCGAAAGCATGGGCCATGAGGATAGTGAGTTTGTATTTTGAATCAAATCATTCCACGTCGAGTTCTGGGTTACTCTCTGCATATCCCAGCTCTTTGGCTTCATTCAGGGCATCTTCATATTCAAGGCCTTGCTGGTTCATCCTGGTGAGGATATAATTCGTTGAACCGTTAACGATCCCTTCAAGCAGTTCAAGCATATCGTTGTCGTAATATTCCTCGAGATTCCTGATGATTGGAATGCTGGCGCAGCATGCCGCCTCGTAAAGAAAAGAAACGGCATGCTTGCGCTGTAATCCGAGCAGGGATGTGAAGTTCTCTGCGATCATCTTTTTATTGGCGCTCACTACCGATTTTCCATTTTTAAAAGCCCTGCTTATGATACTAAAGGCAGCATCGGCGTTATCGATGAGCTCTA
>CAIYUC010000069.1 GCA_903929315.1 uncultured Bacteroidales bacterium | reverse complement strand
TGAGGGTTATGCTGAGGCTGCTGTTGCGGCTGTTTGGCAGGTTGAGGGTTATGCTGAGACGGAGCAGGTTGTTGCTTAACCGGTTGAGGGTTGTGTTGAGGTGGTGTTGACTGCTGCCTGGCCGGTGCCGGGTTTTGTTTTGGTTGCTGTTGAGGCTGCTTGGCCGGTGCTGGGTTATGTTGGGGTGGAGTAGTCTGCTCCTTAACCGGTTTCAGATTGTTTAAATTCTCTACTTTGGCTGGGGAAGGTTTCTGCCCGGAGGTGATATTTTTTTGCACCTGGGGTCTGTATATCTGTAACTGATTATTGCTCAGATTTTGTCCTGGCTTGCTGCTTTCTTTAATTACTACCGGGGTAAATGTTTTTCCGGCATGTTTTTCCACTTCATTTCTTTCGGGACCTGCATTGTATGTTACGTTGCGTGATTTATCCATACGGGTATTATTTATCACTGTGGTATTTTTGATAATCGTAACATTATTGGAGGACTGAACATAGTAATTATTGATATCCCTTCTTCCAAAATCCCTGTTTCGCACAAAAGTCCACTGATTGTAAGGTACATTATAACCACTGCTATAAGCGACGTTGATGTTGACACCCGGCCCTATCGGGGCCCATCCGTAATAATCTGCGGATCTTCTCCAGGTGACCCACCCCGGGCCCCATTCATTATCAGGAACCCACATGAATCCGTGATGAGGATCGTTGTACCAGCGGCCATAATGAAACGGCGCCCATCCCCATGAATAATTTGAAACCCATGTCCATCCCTCATCGGTAAGGACCCAGTAACCGTTAGTGGAATAAGGAGTAAAACCGGGACCTACATTTGGCATCCATACATAACCGTAATCCGGGCTGTTAACCCAGGTTCCATAGGGGCTCAATTCATTGTAGAAAACCTGAAAGCTGACAGCCCCCCCCTGTGCAGATGCATTCTGTGGTGTTATCCATATACTTATGCATAGCATGAGCAATACGGAAATAAGAAAAACTTTAGTTTTCATACAATGGGTTTTAATGTGATGGAATTATCACTGTGCAAAGATGAGTACGATGGGGGTAATAAGTGTTACACAACTATTTAATTAAGTTACATCATTCACACATTTAATGTTACCGATTATTCAGGTTTTGTCAAAGCTGCTTTATTCTTTCAATCTATCTTTCAGTTTGTCCTGATCGCTTTCCGGAGCGGCTGTTGGTGCCCGTATTTCATGTGTTCATTGGATCGGGTGCATATTCTTCTCTGATTTTCCCGTGACTAAAGCGGTCTGCTGAATCCTAAGTTTATTCATAAAAACCGAAATCCCGTCCCAAGAAAAAGCCGGAACGGGATTAAGTATGTCAGGCAGTATTTGGGTGCACCTGCCCTATGTGCGAAACATTAAACAATCAATATGATGAATTAATCCAAGAAAAATCTGTCTGTTGTTAAAATAACTTGCTCATTCGGGTTTTGAGCACCTGCTTCATCTTCGGCTGTAATAAATATTTTAATTGGTTTATCCGGAGATATTAAATTTTAAATGATTTTTCTTGTATCAGAATTTTTACGTTACAAAGATGCGTCAATTGGTTACTGAAAGCGTTACACAATTAGAAAGAAAAGTTACATCATTCACACATTTTACATTATGGTGAACGGCATTTGTCTATTTGTTTGCAGGTAAAATCCGCTGACTGTCAAGTTTCCAACAGAGACTGATGCCCACTTCGTCAGGTGAAGTAGACATTCCCACGGAGAGATATTTCCTGCATGGTATCTTATGCAAAGCCGGAACAACAATGCCGATGATTGCACCAAGACCAAAACCGACAGCCACATCAGACGGGAAATGATCCAATGACCTGATCCTTGCATATCCGATTGCCAAAGGGGG
>CAIYUC010000068.1 GCA_903929315.1 uncultured Bacteroidales bacterium | reverse complement strand
TTTTTTCTCGCAGATTTCCGCAGATTAATCGCAAATTTTCGCAGAATGTTGAAAACAAGAGTTTTAACTTTGCGTGACTCTGCGTTTAACTCAGCGAAACTCAGCGAGAAACATTAACTTTCCAACTTATTAGACAACCCCAGTGGGTGAAGTAATTGTTTTATTGCCCTTGTAATTTCCCGTTTCCCGGGTGGTCCGGGAAGTTTTTCGACCTGAAACCCCGTATTCATCAGTGCACGCCTTACGGATCCCTTTGCAGAATAAGTCACCAAAATGCCACCGGGTTTCATCGCAGCAAATACTTTCCTGAATATCTTGTCTGTCCATAATTCAGGCTGAACTTCCGGGGAAAAGGCATCGAAATAAACCAGATCGATAGATTTAGCCGACAATACAATATCCTCCAGTTTTCCTTTGATCTTAGTCAATGAAAACCCTTGAGTTATGGAAGTTGTTTTTTTAAACGGTGCTGCATGAATGGCTTTAAACAGGTGCAGGGATTCTTGTAAACCCAGTTTATAAGGATAATTCAATTGCAGATAAATAGCAGCTTCAAGAGGGTAAGGTTCAACTGCAATATAATTTACTTTAATGTTGTGATTATTTGCCTCCATTGATGTCAGCAAAACATTGAGCCCGGTTCCAAACCCTGTTTCCAAAATTGTCAGCGCAGAATGATCTGGAAAATAAAGTAAGCCTGAATCTATGAAAATGTGTCTTGATTCCCGGATGGCTCCGAAAATTGAATGATAGTGTTCCTTTAATGCCGGCACAAAAAGAGTATGAGATCCATCACCGGTAACGACCAGTTCAACGTCCATTCAGGGGAGTTAATAGAGTTTGGGATATTTGTTCGGATTATTTTCATGCATCATCTTATAGACTGCCTCGAACACATTCTCTTCATTTGGATTGGAGAAATAATCGCCATCGACGCCATATGACGGGCGATGTGCTGTTGCTGCCAGGGTACGGGGTTCTGCATCCAGGAACCGGAAACCACCCTGTCCTTCCAAGACTTCCTGCATCATATATGCAGTTCCTCCGCCTGGAACATCTTCATCGAAAAAAAGTATTTTATTTGTTTTTTTAAGGGATTTCAGGATATCTTTCCGGAGATCAAAAGGAAGAAGAGATTGCACATCGATCAGTTCGACAGAAATACCGAAATCACGGAGTTGCAAGACTGCTTCGAGAGCGACTCTTACACAGGCGCCATAGGTCACAAGGGTGATATCAGTTCCTTCTACAAGGAGCTCTGAAACTCCGACCGGTATTCTGAATTCTCCGATATTTGACGGAAGCTTTTCTTTTAACCTATAGCCATTCAATGGTTCGATGATCAATGCAGGATCATCCGATGCGATCATGGTGTTATAAAAGCCTGCTGCTCTTGTCAAATCTCTTGGAGTCAAGACATAGATACCATGACAGGAATTAATGACCATGCTGAGTGGTGAACCGGAATGCCAGATTCCGACCAATCTGTGACCCCTGGTGCTGATAATCATAGGCGCTTTTTGACCTCCTACGGTACGGTATTGCAAGGTTGCCAGGTCATCGCTGACCACCTGGAATCCATATAACAGGTAAGGCAGATATTGAATTTCAGCAATGGGTTTTAAACCGCGTAACGCAAGCCCTATACCCTGACCTATGATCGTTGCTTCACGTATCCCTGTATCCGAAATCCTGGTCTCTCCATACTTTGCCTGCAATCCTTCATAAGTTTGATTGACCCCGCCTATCTTCCCGACATCTTCTCCAAAAGCAACCACAAGAGGATTGGTTTTGAAAATATGGTCGAAATTTGCCAGGAGCACTTCACGGCCTGTCACAACCGGTGAATCCTCTGTATATGCAACAGGAATCCCTTCCACTTTCAAAGCACTATTTTTTGATTCACTGTAAAGGTTTGAACCGAAGCGTTTATTATTTATTTCATATTGTTTATCAGTCCAAACGGTGAGGTCAGCTTTCATGGGTTTTTTGACGGAACAATTCAGGCAGACATCCCTTAATATTTTTTTTGCAGAGGAAACGATATCTTTTCTGACAGGTTCGGAAATTTTCATCAGGCCATCGACAATGTTATCTATCCTTTCTTGTTTCTTGCAGGGACAGTGAGAAGTTTTGACAAGGTTCACCATGAAAGTTCTCTCTTCCTGTATTGGGTTTTGGTAATGTTTCCAGGCGTTAGTCTTTGCCTGTTTGGCTGCGGAAACAGCGTCTGCTTCAATGGAGGATAATTCTTCAGGTGAAGCGATCTCGTGTTCAAGGATCCATTCACGCATTTTCTTAATTCCATCCCATTCTTTCTCCCAGGCAAGTCGTTCCGGGGATTTGTATCGTTGGTGGGAACCTGAGGTAGAATGCCCAAGCGGCTGAGTACATTCTTCGATGTGGAAAAGAACAGGGATATGATCACGACGACAGATTTCGATTCCTCTCTCATACATCTCACAGAGGGCCTGATAGTTCCAGGCTTTTTCCTTAAAGATCATAAATCCCGGCTTTTCACTGCTTCCTTCAAGACCTTCTAAAATATCGGAAATACTTTGTTTTGTTGTCTGGTATTCTTTTGGAACGGAAATACCCCAGCCGTCATCCCAGACGGACATTGCTAATGGAACCTGGAGAACGCCGGCAGCATTAAGGGTTTCAAAAAAATAGCCCTCAGAAGTACTGGCTTCCCCGATGGTACCAAAGGCCACTTCATTACCTTCAACAGAAAAATTTGTGTATTTCTTAAGGTCGGGATTGTTTCGATAGATCTTCGAAGCAAGCGCCAGTCCTAAAAGGCGTGGCATTTGTCCTGCTGTAGGCGAAATATCTGCCGAAGAATTTTTTTGTTTTATAAGATCTTTCCACTCTCCATTGTCATCCAGGCTACGTGTTGCAAAATGATTGTTCATGATGCGTCCACCGGTTCCCGGATTGGCTTTCAGATCCGTTTCACCATATAGCTGAGCAAAGAATTCTTCCAAAGTAAAAAGACCGGCAGCCATCATGAAGGTCTGGTCACGGTAATAACCTGATCGCCAGTCGCCATTTTTAAACACTTTGGCCATGGCAAGTTGGGGTATTTCTTTTCCATCACCAAAGATCCCAAATCTCGCCCTTCCCATCATCACTTCTTTCCACCCCAGCAAACTTACCTGCCTGCTTTCATTCGCAATCCTGTAATCGTCCAGAACAGCTTTTTTCTCAAAAACCTTCTTATCGTTTAATACTTTTGTCTTCTCCATATCAATTAAAAACTACGGTGCAAAATTAAGGATTTTTTCCGATCTTTATAATGAATTTAAATAAGGATGGTACTATCTTATTCCGAAGTGCTTGATTCCTGAAAACTTTTACCACAAAGACGCCATATAATACATTGAATATCAACTAAATAAATTTACCACAAAGAACACAACGAAAAATCACAAAGAACACGAAGTGTTGTTTATCATCATAATAAATGGTATCTTACACTTTGTGCCCATAGTGCATTCTTCGTGTCCTTTGTGGTTAAAATATTAAAATTCAATTGATTAATTATTTCTGTAAGAGGGTGAATAATTACAGATTTCTTTGCGTCTTAGCGTCTTGGCGGTGAGAAAAGGCTTACAGGTCTGCAGAGGCTACCTAATAATTCTCCCCCTTCACTTCGAAATAAGCCAATGGATGCTGGCAAACAGGACAGGTATTTAGTGCTTTATTCCCGTAATGTATATATCCACATTTCCTGCAAACCCAGAAAACCTTTTCACCTTTTTCAAAAACCTGGTTATTTTCGATGTTTTTCAGAAGTTTCAAAAACCTTGTTTCATGACTTTCTTCAATCTTCGTTATCAGTTTAAAAAGCACGGAGATCTGGGGAAAGCCTTCTTCCATAGCAACCCGTGAAAATTCAGGGTAAAGAGAGGTCCATTCCTCATTTTCTCCCATCGCTGCTGATTTAAGGTTCCCGGCCGTGGTTCCGATGATCCCGGCAGGGTATGTTGCTGTGATTTCAACGGCACCACCTTCAAGCCATTTGAAAAAAAGTTTTGCGTGTTCTTCTTCATTGAGGGCTGTTTCCGCAAAAAGTGCTGAAATGTGTTCATATCCTTCTTTTTTGGCTGTCTTCGCAAAGAAAGTATAACGGTTCTTTGCCTGGGATTCACCAGCAAATGCCTTCAGCAAGTTCTGTTCTGTTCTGGTTCCTTTTATTGATTTTTCCATGGTTATTCTATTTAATGGTTTATGGTATTGAATTTCTTTCAGGAAGTTATCGGTGTAAGTTTCCGGATTAATGTCATTACTAATTTATCCAATATCCAGGATATCAAGTTGTGCCTTTAGATTGCCTGACCAATTGAGGTCACCAGGCAATTTGTATATTCAGCAGACTACCGATTTTAATCCAATGGGAAATATGTTTCTTTTGGAGCTCCGCAAAGCGGGCATGTCCAGTCATCCGGTAATTCATCAAAGGAAGTTCCAGGAGGTATGTCCAGGGACGGATCGCCTTCATCCGGATCGTAAACATGTCCGCAAACACTACATTTATATTTCATTCTTGGGTTATTTTGAGGGTTTGTTATTTTCCTTCAATCCAGTTCGTGATTTTCGCAGATGTTGGCAATTCTTTTGGTGGAACCATATCTACAAACTTCCCATTTTCATCGATCATAAATTTCTGAAAATTCCATTTCACGGGAGCATCCATCATACCATTTTCATCTTTTGAGGTAAGCCATTGATATAAAGGAGCTATGTCTTTTCCTTTGACGGATATTTTTGCCATTACAGGAAAAGTGACTCCATATTTCGATGTACAGAATTGCTTGATTTCTGAATTTGAGCCTGGTTCCTGGTAAAGAAAATTATTTTCCGGAAAAGCGATGATCACAAATTTATCTCCACCATATTTTTTATAAAGTTCTTCAAGTTGGGCATATTGTGGTGTATATCCGCATTTTGATGCAGTATTTACGACAAGAACTTTTTTCCCTTTCAGTGTTACCAGATCAAATGGCTTTCCATCAATATCTGTGACTTTGAAATCATAGAAGGATTTATTTTTTTGCGAATATCCGCCCGATCCCAATACAAAAAAAGCCATTATTATTAGTACAGTTCTCATTTTTATTTATTTTTACGGGTTAAAATTACTCAATAATTTTGAAACGCTAAAACGTTTTAGTATTATTAGTAATACTTCTCAATGACAATTCGATATAAACATTAAAACAAATTAATCACTATAAAATAGAAAACGATGAAAAAGTATTTAGCAGAATGTATCGGTACTTTCAGCCTTGTGTTATTTGGTTGTGGGGCGGCAGCTATTGCCGGAGTTAATTTGCCGGCAATAAGTGGTATTGGTCTTTTGGGAATAGCGATTGCTTTTGGCTTTGCGGTGGTTGCTATGGCCTATGCAATCGGGGGCATAAGCGGGTGTCATATAAACCCTGCGGTTACGATTGGTGTGCTGGTTGCAGGAAAGATAGAATGGAAGGATGCCGTGGGTTATATTATTGCGCAATGTTTCGGCGCCATTTTGGGAGCAGGAGTTCTTTACCTGATCCTGAGTGGAAAACCCGGATATCAAATGGGTGAATGGGCTCTCGGTTCAAATGGATGGGGAGAAGGTTACCTTGGTGCGTATAATACAGCAAGCGCATTTATTATTGAAGCTGTAATGACATTTCTGTTCATTTTTGTCATCCTTGCGGTTACCTCAAAATTTGGAAATAGTACGATGGCAGGTTTGGCAATTGGTGTTACTTTAATGCTGATACACCTTGTTACTATACCAGTAACAGGAACCTCTGTAAATCCAGCAAGGAGCCTTGGCCCTGCTTTATTTGCCGGGGGTAAAGCTCTTTCACAACTTTGGATGTTTTTTGTAGCTCCGATTTTTGGATCGATTATCGCTGCATTGGTATGGAAATTCGGGTTTGATAAAGGCTAGATGAAAATAAACCAGGAACAATCTTCCTGATCGTCTTCAACGTGTTTTTATTGCTTGACAACTTAAAACTTCTCAAAGATCCCCAGCCCGAATAAGGCAAAATCATATTTAACCGGATCGTTCGGATCAAATCTCCTGAGATTTACAGTCAATTCTTCGGCTGCCTGCCAGTCGTTTGATTTACGTTTCAACAAACCTAATTTCCGGGCAACATTTCCCACATGAATATCCAGTGGGCAGATCAGGTTTGAAGGATGGATCTGATCCCAGATGCCAAAATCAACGCCACCACTGTCATTTCGCACCATCCAGCGGAGAAACATCAGGAGTCGTTTGGCAGAAGATCCTTTTAACGGATCGCTGATGTGCTTTTCAGATCTTTTCAGATGATGTGTTTCAAAGAATAATTTACGGAAATTTGAAATTACAACCCTGGCTCCTTGTTCATTGATTCCCAGGAAACATTTTTCCAGCCCGCCATGATTCCGGTAAATGTTTGTTAAGGAACGAAGAAAGAAGGTACAATCATCTCCGTTAAAGGTCCGGTGATAAAAGGATTTGAACGGCCTTAAGTCGGATTTTGTTGCATGAAGAATGAATGCAAAAGGTGAGCAATCCATCATTCCCATTAATTTATTCCCATCTTTGACGATACTGGCACGGTTTCCCCAGGAAATTACGGAGGTTAGGAAACCGGCGATCTCAATGTCTTCCTTTTTAGTGAATTGATGAGGAATAGATATAGGATCTTTTTCGATGAAATGAGGATTATTGAACTCTTCCTGTTTCTGATCGAGGAATTCTTTGAGTTCGGAAAAAGATAACCTGACCGGCATAGGGTGAAGCACCAATTCAATTCAGAACCAGTACCGGCTTCAGCAACGCTTTTCCAATCTCAACGGCTTTTTCATTATCCTCGATGAGGTTGTGGTGTCTTACCGGGAGGGATTTTTGCAGGCCTTTATGGAGATATTCAGGGGCTATCAAAGGTTTTAACTTTAAGAATCCACCCAGCACCATCATATTGAATACTTTGGAAAGTCCAAGTTTCCCCGCTTCATCTGCAGCTTCAATTGAATAAATATTAATATCCCGGCGTACCGGATGACGTGTTATACCATTGGGGTCATAAATAAGAAGTCCGCCAGGTTTAATGGTTTTTTCGAATTTATCCATTGATTGCTGGTTGAGGATAATGGCTGTGTCGAAACTATTAATAATAGGAGAACTGATCCTGTCATCGCTGATGATGACAGTAACATTGGCAGTACCGCCTCTCATTTCCGGACCATACGAAGGCATCCAGCTTACTTCCTTATTTTGCATCACACCTGAATAAGCGAGGATCTTTCCCATAGAAAGAACACCCTGTCCCCCGAAACCTGCAATAATAATTTCTTCTGTCATATTTTGAATTGTTGAATTATTGACTTGGTGATTCACCTACCGGTGACCTTTGATCTATTCCCCGGCTTTTGCAGTAACAGCTTTAGGTTCCACGATTTTTCCGTCCACTTTGATATCTCCAAGCGGATAATATGGGAACATATTGTCTTCCATCCATTTATTTGAATTGACCGGGGTCATCTTCCAGCCTGAATTGCAATTGGATACTACTTCAATGAAGGAAATCCCCACGTTAAGCTTTTGATTTTCAAAAGCTTTGCGTAAGGCTTTTTTAGTCCTTCTCACATGGTTTGGCGTGTGTACGGCTTGCCGTGTAACAAAATAGGTCCCTGGAAGCTGTGCCACCAGTTCGGTCATCCTAAGAGGGTGTCCCATTGTTTTCTCATCACGGCCATATGGAGATGTTGAGGAACGCATCCCGGGTAATGTAGTCGGCGCCATTTGTCCTCCGGTCATTCCATAGATACCATTGTTGATAAAGATAATGACAAAGTTTTCTCCACGGTTACATGCATGAATTGTTTCTGCAGTACCGATGGCAGCAAGGTCACCATCCCCCTGGTAAGTGAAGACAAATTTGTCAGGCCACATCCGTTTGATGGCAGTTGCCAAAGCAGGAGCTCTGCCGTGCGCTGCACCGAGCATATCGATGTTCAGAAAATCGTAAGCCAGGACCGAGCAACCAACAGGTGAGATTCCAATCGTCTTGTCCTGGATGTCCATCTCTTCCAATGTTTCCATGAGCATGCGATGGACAGTACCATGCCCGCATCCGGGGCAGTAACTCAGCGGCCGGTCAACCAGCAGAGGTGTTCTTTTATAGACAATATTTTCGTCCTTCCGGATATCGAGTTTTGCAAATTGTTCTTCCATTTTAACCTCCGATAATTTGTTGTTCCAATGCACTGACTACCTCATCGGGTGCAGGGATAATACCACCGAAACGGCCGTAATGTTCAACCTTTTGAGGACTGTCAAGGGATAACCGGACATCCTCGATCATCTGACCTGCATTCATCTCCACTACGAGCATCCCTTTTACTTTTTTGCTGATTTCAGCAATAGCTTTTGCAGGAAACGGAAACAATGTGACCGGACGGAATAACCCAACCTTGATGTTCTTTGCCCTGGCAATATCCATTGCTTTCTGACAGATACGTGCAGACAGTCCAAAGGCAATAAAGATGTATTCAGCATCCTCACACTGGATCATCTCAAAACGAACTTCATCTTTTTTCATTTGCCTGTATTTTGCCTGCAGCTTCAGATTAATTTTTTCCTGACCTGCAGGATCCAGATCGAGGGAGGTAATGATAATATGATCCCTTTCTTTTGGTTTTCCAGTGGCAGCCCATGGACATTGCCGGATAACTTCTTCATTGGTACGTCGTGGAATAGGATCAAACAGTTCTACTTTTTCCATCATTTGCCCAATCGCTCCGTCTGAAAGGATAAGGACAGGAGTTCTGTATTTGAATGCAAGGTCAAATCCCAGTTTGACAAAATCGCTCATTTCCTGGACAGAAGCAGGAGCAAGAACGATCATATGATAATCCCCGTGTCCGCCTCCTTTTACAGCCTGAAAATAATCGGCCTGGGAAGGCTGTATCGTGCCTAACCCGGGTCCTCCACGAACAACATTGACAATTAAACAGGGAAGTTCTGCCCCTGCCATATAACTGATACCTTCCTGCATCAGACTTATGCCCGGACTTGAAGAGGATGTCATGACCATTTTACCGGTCCCGGCTCCACCGTATAACATATTGATGGAAGCGACTTCACTTTCCGCCTGGAGAACTACCATTCCGGTCCGCTCATGTGGTTTTTCAACCATCAGGTACTCCATGATCTCAGATTGGGGAGTGATGGGATATCCGAAATAACCGTCGCATCCGGCACGAATCGCCGCTTCTGCAACCGCTTCATTACCTTTCATTAATCTTAATTCGCCCATTCGCTTTATTATTTATTTTTTTATTCTGCTGTGACTTTTGCCCTGTAAACGGTAATCACACCATCCGGACAGACAAGTGCACAATTCATACAACCGGTACAAGTGTCATTCACCTTTATTGCAAAATGATACCCTTTACTGTTCACTTCTTTTGCCATTCCAATCACAGAAGTCGGACATGAAGCAAGACAGACTTCGCACCCCTTGCATCTTTCCACGTTGATTACAATGTCACCCTTGATTTTAGCCATGTTTACTGTGAATTAAATAATGTTCAGAAAAGATGGAACGAAGGTACAGAAAATTTATCAGATTGAAGGATCACTCCAATGTACTTTTTAAGGTTTGACGGCCAATTTAGAATAATTTTAATCTGCCCCACCGGGGGTTCTTTAAAAAGTCTTTGTGTCTGTTGTGTTTTACATTGTGAACTTTGTGGTTAAGTTATAAAACCATAAACCACAATGTCCACGAAGACTTCACAAAGCACACAATGAAGAAAAAATAAACATCCGTCGTACATTTCAGTCAGCTTCAAAAGGAGGTGAGATGCCTGAAATATTCTTCTGTAAACACCGGATCTATCTTATGATAGAACCCGATGATGAGCATTGTTTTCGCTTTTATTTTATTATATCGATCCACAATTGTCCAGAATGCTTCTCCGCCGCTGAAAAGATTTTGTGAAAAGACATTCATGTCTTCTTCCAGAGAGGATTGGGAATATTTATTCAAAAACCCTTTTTGATTCAGGACAGAATCGAATACCATGGAAGCGTTGCCATTCCGGATAGCTTCAACTCCTCCTTTTCCGTAATGAAAATCATGCTGGTTGGAAAATTTCCACGCTTTTTTTTTGAGATAGCAAGGGTGTTTCCGCAATAAGATACTGGAAAATTCATGATGAAAAAAACTTTCAATAAACAGGTCATTTTCCCTGAGTACAGAATCATCCGTTATATAAACTGTTTTTCTTGATATGGAATATGTCCCTCCAAAAGGTACTCCATAGAAATTCAGGCTATTGATGGCATAGATCCTTTTGAGGTTTTCCTGCAAGACATGATCCGGATATTTTGCCAAAGCCTTTCTGAGAAGAACTGTCACTCTTTTATATTCTTTTATGGAAAGAGAAACAGCTTTGGCATTGATCTTTCCCGAGTACCAATATTTCGGGAACATGTTGTCACTGACAGCAAAGTTTATTGCAATGCCTGTCTTATCATCAACAAAAGATGCCTGACCAAATATATGGTTTAAGATGAATAAAAACGCACACAATATAAGGAAGGGATTTCGCCTCATCAGGCAGTAACTAAAGGTTCGTTACCGGATGTTGTTCCCGGAACTTTTTTAGCCTGTATTCCAGGTCAGGAAATTGAGAAGGTTGCACAAGTGAAACGCAGGCGCGTATCCCTTCCATCCTTTGACTGCCTGTGATTGACAGAGCAATCGCACTGATCCCATAATAGAGAAGTTCCTCCAGTAATTTGTCTCCTGTGAATCCGGGATAAGAAAAAGTAAAATAAAAACCATCAGCGATCGGTACATTTTCGTCTTTGTCATAGACGATTTTAAAACCGTTGGCAGTAAATAATTTCTTCATGATCCTCGCTTTATCTCCATATCCCCTCACAGCATCCACGAAATTGTAAGTTCCGTCATTTGCAGCTTTCAGCATTGCTGCGAGTGCATATTGAGGCGAATGACTGGTGCCGGAACTAAGGGCATACAGTGTTCCATAAATTATAGCCCGTCCCAGACAATCCGTTGTATAGTAGTTTAACAGATTAGGTGATTGGAGGCCGGCAACTTTCGATGAAATAACCATAGCGCCGATGCGTTGTCCTGCATAACTGAAGGCCTTTGAACTGGAAAGCAAAAGAATAAAGTTATCCGTATACCTTGCCACGGTTGGTTGATAAGGAGGTATTCCGGGTTTAGAATAATCCTGCCTGAAATCCATCCCGAAATAAGCAAGGTCCTCGAGGATCACCGCGTTATATTTGTTTGCCAGGTCACCGAGTATTTGCAGTTCTTTTTCATTGAAACAAATCCATGAGGGATTGTTTGGGTTAGAGTAAAGAATGGAATGAATATTTCCTATGGCAAGGTAGGATTCAACCTTGTCTCTCAACTTCTCCCCGCGGAAATCGTAGACATCAAAAGAATCAAATTTCTGGCCGAGAACCATATGTTGTTGCCTGTGAACCGGGAACCCGGGATCGATCAGAAGGGTTGTATCCCGCAGGGGATCCAAACGGGCCAATGTCAGAAAACACGTAAAACTACCTTGCATGGATCCTACTGTCGGGACACAATTTGAAGCTTCAACATTGATATCGAGAAATAGTTTTACAAACCGTGCGATCTCTTTTTTAAGTACCGGTATTCCTTCAATGTCAGGATATATTGCTGCAATGCCCGATTTCAGGGCTTCGATTTCCGCATCCACACCGATTTGCACCGGCGGCAGCCCGGGAACACCCATCTCCATCCGGATAAACTTCTCCCCGGTTTCATTTTCGATATTGTTGATAAGCCGTTTTATCTCACGGATCGATGCTTTGCCTAAATCCCTGATTCTGCTTTCTTTGATTTGTCTTGAAACAACATCGTAACTGATAGGAGTATCTTTCATAGCCGGATGATTAGGAAATCGTAAGTAGGAAACCACAAGCAAAATTCCGAAAAGATTTGGAATTAAACAATTGTTAATTTAGACTTTAATTATTGTTTTATTGTTATTTATTAACAAAACAGCCATATTAACAATTAGGAGAATAAACAAGACAGAAGGAATGCAGAAAAGCAGGAAGGCAGAAATGCAGGAAGGCAGTAATTAATAAATCTTCTGAAAATGTATTAACGCGCGGAGACGCAGAGAAAAAATTTCTTTATTCTTAATTATTAATTCTTTGCGTCTCTGAGTCTTTGCGGTGATTTTATCTTTTGAGATAAGTTCTTTAGGTAAAATTAATCTTTTAAACAGCGAACCGAGAAAGCATTACTCCTAAATGCGGGATATAAAGACACGGAGGGATCTACGTCATTCATCCCATGTGCCCAGGCCTTATTTGTACTATGAGCTGTTGATGACCAGAAGAATGTGGCAAATCCCTGATAATCCCAGGTCTTGTTCATGTGCCTGGCGCCGGAAAGTAGAGCATTAAAACCTGAAAATCCCGAGTACTTCAGGGGGCTGCCTGCAAAGCCATTGCTAATATAATGAGCAAACAGAATGTTCCAATCAGCTTCTGTAGGAACGTGCCATCCCGGTGGGCAGAGGCCCTGGGTGGAGATGGATTCGTCATAGTTCATGATCTCGTCCCATTGATAGACAGATGCTGGATGCTGGATACTGGATGCTGGATTGTGATATTTCTCGGCAATACAATTATCCCGCTGATCAAGATTTGAAGATATTTCTGTTCCGTAATTCAGATCTTCCGCAAACCAGCACTGATTACCGATATGTACAGTTTGATAAGATTTACCATCTCGTATATCGGTAAATGGCTGGCCACAACTTGTCACGGGTGTCACGACTGTTACGATTGTCACGGAAGCGCTGACAGAGCAGAGGGCAGCATTTGTATAAGTGTAATGTATAATGTGTGTACCAATACCTGATGTAGCAGGGTAAA
>CAIYUC010000067.1 GCA_903929315.1 uncultured Bacteroidales bacterium | reverse complement strand
TTTTTTCTCGCAGATTTCCGCAGATTAATCGCAAATTTTCGCAGAATGTTGAAAACAAGAGTTTTAACTTTGCGTGACTCTGCGTTTAACTCAGCGAAACTCAGCGAGAAACATTAACTTTCCAACTTATTAGACAACCCCTGAAATACAGGGGTGAAATACAGGGGGTTTGCATTGGGTTCCGCACTAATTGATTTAGAGAGCGGAATCCTCCGAAGAAACCGGCTTTTGCGGGATATTGCTCACATCAAAATGAAGGAAATTGAAAAATGCCTGGAATCCCAAAATAATTGGTAAACCGGCCAGAAAAACCGTTCCAGCCGTGGCAGGCATCCCCGTCTCAATGCTTTCGATCCATTTGAATAAACCAAAAATGAATCCGAATAGGGACAAAACAATGGAAATAACAAGTTCCATTGATCCTACATTGAAATCCCTCAGGAAATAATTATAAAAGATCCTTTTTATGAGGCGGTTTGCATACTTAAATGGAAACTGAAACAAGACTTTCCGGATCTTAAGGTTGCTCTTTTCATTTTTATATTCAGCTTTCATAGGGATATCACTAACTACCGCCCGGATAATATTCAGGCGAAAAAGCATATCCGGTTCGAAAAAGAACCCGTTATCAATTTTTCCCAAAGGAAGATGTTCAAGGGCAGTGCGGCTGATGGCTGTATACCCGTTGGAAGGATCCATCACATTCCAGTAACCGCTTGACATTTTGTTAATGAATGACAAGGCTGAATTGCCGATTTTCCTCAATCCGGGCATTTTTTGCAGGTAGGCAAGATCATAAAACCGGTTTCCTTTCACATAATCAGCCGTTTTATTCAGGATGGGCTCAATGAGCCTGGGGATCATGGCCGGATCCATCTGGCCATCGCCATCCAGCTTGATCACCACCGTTGCTCCCTCTTCTAGGGCTTTTGAATACCCTGTTTTTACAGCGCTGCCGACACCCAGATTTTTTTGATGATAAATAACTTTGATCCCGGAAGAAGAAAAATTTTCTTCTACATATTTCCCGGTACCTTCGGGACAAGCATCATCAACGACATAGATCTTATCTGCAAAAGGAATGGCTTTCGTAATAACATCGCTGATCTGTTGCTTTACTTTATAGCATGGAATGACGACTGCAATCATAATTCTTGTCTTGAGCCTTCAAAGATAAGCTAAAGTATTTAACCACAAAGAACACAATGATAACACAATGGTCACAAAAAAAATCTTCTTAGTGGTCTTCGTGTAAATCATGGTGTCATTGTGGTTATTTTTTTATAAGCAAGCTTTTCATTTAACCACAATGGCCACAAAGAAAATATTTCGTATGGACGTAGTATTAACCTGAATAAAAGATTTGGATGCGGAGCAAAAGTTATAGAAATTTGTACTTTTACAGAATTCTGATGATCCTGAAATTTAATCCGGTATGTTGAAAAAAATGATAAAAAACCCGCTTTCTCTGACTGCAGCAGTGCTTTGTTCCTTATTGATCATTGTTTTCAGGTTTCATGATACCATAAACAATGTCCTGAGCTGGGATGTATTTGGATATTACCTGTACCTGCCGGCAACATTCATATATCACGATCTGGGATTAAAGGATCTCACATGGGTACATCATATTATGGACAAATATCATAACTCCGCGACTTTTTACCAGGCCTGCCTGGGTCCTACTAATCATATGGTTTTCAGATACTCCATGGGACTGGCTTTTCTATATGGTCCCTTTTTCTTCATAGCCCATTGGCTGGCGCCTGTTCTCGGATATCCTGCTGATGGATTTTCCCTGCCGTACCAGTACTGCCAGGTCATTGGCGGACTCATCTGGTGTATCATCGGTATCTTCATGCTGCGTAAGCTGCTTCATTACTATTTCTCCGATAAGGTAGTTGCTTTCACACTGCTGGCCATCCTCGCCGGAACTAATTATTTAGGTACTGCTTCGTTCAGCACGCTGATGCCTCATACCCTTCTTTTTACACTGTATACACTGATCCTTTGGTTTACTGTGAAGTGGCATGAGGATGAGCGTCCCGGATACCTCATCATTCTTGGTATATTTATCGGACTGGCGATTGTGATAAGACCCCCGGAAGTAATTTCCATCCTGATCCCGCTGTTATGGGGCATTCATAACAGATCCTCACTTTATGAAAAAGTAAAGAAGATCCTGCACCAGGCTGTTCCGGTTATTTTTTTTCTTTTCATCATCTTCCTTGTGTTTCTTCCGCAGATGCTATACTGGAAAGCCCACGCCGGTAAATTTCTTTATGACAGCTATGTGAACCCCGGGGAAGGCTTTGATTTTTTTCCACCTCATACGTTAAAATTCCTCTTCAGCTTCAGGAAAGGATGGTTTATTTATACCCCAGTTATGCTTGTTGCCCTGTATGGATTTTATTTTATCTACAGGGAGAAAAGACAGATGTTCTGGCCTTTTACGATCTTTTTCATCCTAAATCTCTACATCGTATCTTCCTGGTCCTGCTGGTGGTATGGGGAATGCTTCTCACAAAGAGGAATGGTCCAGTCTTATCCTTTGATGGTAATCCCGATTGCCATGGTCATAGATCATTGGTCAAAATTAAAATCCGTCATAAGATATTTCTGGTTCATCGTATTGTCTTTTTTGATCCTGTTAAATCTTTTTCAGCACTGGCAGTATTATTTCAAATATATCATTTCCCCCACCAGGATGACAGCTGCATATTATTTCAAAACTTTTGGTACGACGAAGGTTCATCCGGAAAACACTAAACTGTTATTGGTTGACCGGGAAATGTCCAAAGAAGAATTCCTGAGGAATTCGAATCAATACACGCAGCGGTCCCTTGGAGGTCTCACTTTTGAAAAGCCCTGGAATAATACAAATATTCATCCTGAAGATTCACTGGTCCATACAGGGGAATATGCATTGCGTCTTGATACGGATTGTCTTTACACACCGGCTGTTGTGATCAGGTACAAAAATATCACCACAAAAGAATATGCCTGGATCAGAGTCACTGCATGGATTTTTCCAACCCGGGATCCGAGGGAAAACCCTACAAAACTTGTCACTCTTTATACCCATAAAGGTGGGATCTATGATTACAATGCACAGGATATCGACAAGCTTTCGTCATCCGTTACACCAGGCCAATGGAATAAAATTGAGTTGTATGCAATGATACTGCAAGTTCGTAATAGTAATGATACCCTCATGGTATATCTTTGGCACGTTGGCAGGAAACCGGTTTTTACCGATGATCTGAAAGTGGAAGCATTCGAACCAAAATGAAGAAATCCATTGTAATAATCCTGGCTCTGCTCCTGTCAGCATTTGCTTTTTATTATATCGGAAAGAAATTTTTCCCGTTCAATAAATTCTTTGGAGCCCGTGTCATTCCAGCCAACATTTTACTATCCGGTGCATATTCAAATAGTGAAACCGCAAATTCCCTTCTGTGCAATTTCGAAATCGATCCCAGGGAAAAACTTCCTCCGGGATTCTATAAAGGAATTGCACATTCCGGGCACTTTTCAGCGAAAGCTTTTGGAAAAAACAGTTACAGCCTGGCCATTGAACAGACAGCGGGTCAGATTGGGATTGACAAATTGAAATCCATTGCAATGAGTGCATGGATATTCATCTTTCCCACTGATAAAGAACCCGACGGGATCTATGTATTATCTGTCACAAATGCTTTTGGGATCAGTAAATGCTGGAAAGGTATATACGTGAAAGGAAGTTCCGCGCCACATGGAAAATGGTTCAGAATAAGCGGTTTATTTGATCTTTCTGAAATCATCCTGCAACCGGGGAATAAGATCCATATTTATTTCTGGAACAGAAGTCACACGGATATCCTTGTGGATGATTATTACATCATTTTCGGTGGACAGAAGGAGAGAAGAGGGGAATCGACGCTGACTGACCTGACAAAAAACCCTGTTTTCAATCCCCGGTTTAATTTCCCGCCATTTCCAACATTCTATGCAGAAAAAGAAGAGATCAGCAACCGGAACTCCGCTGATCTGGCGCCTGATAATTCAGTGAAGGGAGGAGATATTTTTCCGGAAGACAAGATCATTGCAGGAAATTTTCTTCAAACCAGGTACGGAACCGATGCTATCCTTGTAATTCCTTCTTCGGGGAAACCGGAGTTATTCAGTTTCTGTCCTGCATCAACATCGTTTAAAAAGATCAATGTCATACTTCCATCGGAAGTGCTGTCTTTTTTCAAATCGGCAAAAGCCCTGAAAGGCAGATTTACAGAGAATACCTATGACGAGGTATTGTTGGAGGGTGATCATGAGTTTATTGTCGGAAGTTTTACACCTTTGACAATTCTTTGTTCCACTATGAAAGCTGCCTCTTCAGAATTCAAGGTGATCTGGAAATCAGATCCAGCTTTTATGGCAACAGGGTTGAAGTCAAAGGGAGCTCGCATTCTGGCGGGGGACCTTTTTGGAGACCGTTACACGGAACTCCTTACAATAAACGATGATGGTTCCTGGAAGATCCTGAAGTTCCTTTCGGGGAAAGTCCAAAAAGGAGGATGGACCGTGATGGCATCAGGTAGGAGAAAAAACTCTCCTTTCGTGAATCCCGGTTACGGACAAATAAAAATCACACTTGGCAGGTTTTTGCCACACTGCCCCCAGGATCTCATACTTACAGTAACAGGAAATCAAACAGGTAAAAAGCTCACTTCTTCCCTCCTGAAATTCGATTTTGCGCAGTCCGCTTTCGTTCCGCCGGATCAAAACACGTTTGATGGAAAGTTGAAAATCATTGGACTTGATACCTTGAAGCCATCCGATATTTTTCTCTTTGGGGATTTCAGGGGAAATAAAGAACCCCAAGTCCTTCGTTATAACCGTGACTGGCGGTTTGACCTGAAAGAACTGAACTTTAACGATACCACTTTTAGTATTCTTGG
The DNA here is from genome assembly GCA_903929315.1 of uncultured Bacteroidales bacterium. Lineage (GTDB taxonomy): Bacteria > Bacteroidota > Bacteroidia > Bacteroidales > FEN-979 > CAIYUC01. The sequence continues at coordinate 15,512 of CAIYUC010000067.1, read as the reverse complement.
GAATGTAGATTTCCATGGCTATGATAAGGATCACAATCCTAAATATTACGGGGTACTGAAGCTTGTGGCCGGCCGTATTATCGACCCGGCAAGAACTTCCTTACTAGTAATAGGAAGAAATTGCAAAAACGATGACTTTGCAACAGATCACTGCAAAGAATACCAGAATTTACCGGAATTGCCGGATTTTATCAGTGTTTATTCAATCAGTAATAGAGTATTACCAGTATTGAAAATGTAATCCCGGGTTCATGGAAGTAAATTGAACCGCCAAGACGCCAAGACGCAAAGTAATCAGAACCACCAATTTCATTAGCGTCTTAGCGCCTTTATGGTGAAAAAAAACTTCTTAAGGAACCAAAAGAATCAAACGAAAAATAAAATGATTCTGAAAAACACTTCGATATTCAAATTTTTATTTATGTCTATGAATGTCGCTATATTATTCACAGGTTGCCATAAGAATCAACCTGTTTCAGGACCAGTAACGAATCAGTTTGTAATCCGTGATTTTATTCCCTTATCGAACTGGCACATTGACAGCACCGGCACTTTAAACAACAACCCGTCGATCAATAAATCCATCAGCCTTGATTATACAAATGCTTTTACGAATGGATTTGTCATTCCAACCATCAACCAGGTAGCCGAAGGTCAGTTCGCTTTTGAATTTTCACTAAAGAATACAGGATCATCACCTCAAAAATTCTGTTACAAGATCTATTATCAGAATGAATCTTATAAATTTCCGGAGACGGATGAAAAAGACCGTACCAGGCAAAATGTAAATGCCTGGGAAAATTTTTACGGGAGTTGGGAAGATACCGGAAAGACATTTGCTGAAACCCCTGTGATCCCTGCCGATGATGAGTTCCATAAGATCCTGGATCATTTCGGGATCGTCGGGAATCCGCGAAACGAAAAAAGGTATTTCAGTGAAAAAGGGAATGACCGCTGGAAACGAAATCTCCGGGTAGGTAAATACAGCTTTCTTCTGGTCATCACTACACAGGAAAACTTTCAGCAGAAGAATATCCCTGAAAATGTCGTTAATATTAATCTTACGGATAAAAATAGATTTGTAAATCCGTATTTTTATTTTCTGTATGGGGAAGGGAAAAATCTGAAAAACACCGTCATTCAGAAATTTCCTTATTATCTGAAAGTGGTCGCCAAACCTGATCCGGGCGCCGGTATCTATATAAATCCGATATTTTTTAACACTGCGACTTCCGGAAAATATTTCTGTAAAACATGTGGGCAGGATTCCCTGCTTTTCAGGAATGCACCATTCGAACAGTTCATCCATTATATTGATCCCAACACAAAGATGAATAACATCCCGGTGATTGCAGATGTTCTGCACGATCACTATTCGAAAATGGATTATAACTGGAACAGCCATTTTTACAGTAAGGAAGAACTGATAGCGATCACTGCAACGACTACAAAATGGCCCTGTGAAACGGTAGCTGTTGATAAGGGGGATAAAACTATCTCGATAAAAAATCCGAAAACAGAATATGGGAAATGGGAAAAACAGGATGTAGGGGTTATATCCCGTCATGGTTTTACTTATGGGAAATGGACAATAAAAGCAAAGCTGACCGAATTATTGAACAAGGACAACATGTGGAACGGTATTACCAATGCGATCTGGCTGATCACCCAATCCCCGGCCGGTTGGAATTTCAGGAGAGATTGCAACAATACAGGATATATGGCAAATTATTACGGAGGGCAACGGGATAAAAGGGTGAAAAATATAGGATACTCCGAAATCGATTTCGAGATACTGAAAACAGTTCCTTATTGCCCCTCATACTTTCTGCCGCCACCCTATAATTACGGAACAGATGATCAGAAGAATATGAAAAGCTGGAATGTTCCGTTACCTGAGGAGGTCACAGAGAATGACGATAAAGTACAGGTGGCATGCACCAATTGGGATATGGCTTGCCGGGAACCAGAAAATTTTAACGCCGGGTGCAACGCAATTTCATACCGGGGGCAGACTTTCTGGGCACATCGCTGGGATAATAATTATCGGGCCATCACTGAAAAGACGCCTGAACGGGATGATGAACTTTTTGGTTCGGAATATTATTATTTCCAGATCGATTGGGAACCCAGGGAGATCATCTGGCGGATCGGACCTTCCAAAGATAAACTCAGGATTGTCGGTTACGTAAATTACGCTGTTTCATCCATTCCTGATAATCAGATGTTGTTGATCGTATCCCAGGAATTTCATAATACGAAATGGTGGATCGGCTCCCCCTATTCGCAGGATAATATACCTTTTCCAAAGGAGGATTTGACAGGGAAAATATATGAAATAACAATAGAATAAAAAAGAGAAAATGAACATCATCATCCTCGGTGCAGGCCTCGTGGGAGGTCCTATGGCCATTGATCTTGCGCAGGACACAAATCTTAATGTGTCTGTTGCGGACATAAATGAAGGGGCTTTGGAAAAGCTCAAAAACCAAACCCTGGTTAATACGATATTAAAGGACCTCAGTATCCCCGGCGAAGTCACTCAACTTGTCAGAAAATATGATATGGTCATCAATGCGGTCCCAGGCTTCATGGGTTTTCAGACGTTGAAGGCCATTATTGAAGCGGGAAAAAATGTCGTGGATATCTCGTTCTTTATTGAGGATCCGTTTCTCCTGGAACAATTGGCGAAAGAAAAAAACGTTACCGCTGTAATGGATTGCGGTGTTGCCCCCGGGATGTGTAACATCCTTATAGGGTATGCGGATCATCAATTGGATGAAACGGAGAATATCGTTTATTATGTCGGGGGCCTTCCTGTGATCCGTGAATGGCCCTATGAATATAAAGCTGTGTTTTCCCCGGTCGATGTAATTGAGGAGTATACGCGTCCCGCCAGGTACATTGAGAACAGGAAGATGATAACAAAACCTGCGTTTTCCGATCCGGAAAAAATGAATTTTCCCGGGATTGGAACGTTGGAAGCTTTTAATACTGACGGGTTACGCTCATTGGCATTGACTATCAACGCTCCGAATATGAAAGAGAAAACCCTTCGTTACCCGGGACATATAGAGAAAATGGCTGTATTAAGAGAAACAGGTTTTTTTAGTCAGGATCCCATTGAAATGGATGGAAAAAAAATACGTCCAATCGACTTTACAGCAAAGCTTCTTTTCCCAAAATGGAAGTTGAATGAAGGAGAAGCCGATTTTACCGTCATGAAAGTGATCGTTGAAGGAAAAAAAGACGGGAAACAACTTCGTTACACCTACGATTTGTTTGACCGGTATGATCCGGTGACGAAGATCCATTCCATGGCACGTACGACCGGTTATACGGCTACTGTTGCGTTACGAATGATCAAAGAAGGGATCTATACCCGGAAAGGAATTTCTGTTCCTGAATTTATTGGAAAGCAACAGGAATGTGTGGCGTACATGCTGAAGGGATTAAAAGACAGGGGCGTGATCTATAGGGAAATGATATCAGACATATTGTAAAAGCTATACATTTAAAAGTCATCTGTATCATCCTTGTGCTGATCCTGTTGATTATCGAATTTATCACAGTCAAATTCAACTCTCAATGGTTTTGAAATAGTATCGAACTCCCTTTTCGAGATGCCTAAGGTCATATCCGCATATACCTGTTTCATATAAAGCGCCCAGATGGGTAGGGCCATGCTGGCTCCCTGGCCAAGTTCAAGGGTACGGAAATGAGCGGCCCGGTCTTCACATCCTACCCAGATCCCACTTACAAGATCCGGTGTGATACCCATGAACCATCCGTCGGATTGATTCTGTGATGTGCCGGTCTTACCGGCTATCGGGTTATCAAAGCCGTATTTGTAGCGCAATCTCACACCTGTACCGATTTCGACAACTCCCTTCATCAGTTGGATCATGAGGTAGGCGGTTTCCTCGCTGATGGCTTCCTGCTGCTTTGGGATAAAATTTTCCAGGATATTACTGTTCTTGTCTTCAATACGTGTAATGAAAATCGGTTCCACATAAACACCCTTATTGGCAAATGTGCTCATAGCGCCTACCATTTCATACAGGCTCAGATCCGCTGCTCCGAGAGCAATTGAATAAACGGCAGGGATATCACTGGTGACTCCCATTTTACGTGCTATCCGGATCACATCCTGGGGCGAATATTTTTTCATCAGCTGGCCTGAGATCCAGTTATTTGAATTTGCCAACGCCCATTTAAGGGTCACTTCTTCTCCTCTTCTTTCTTTACTGTCATTTTCAGGAGCCCATACATCTCCGTTTGGGAGTTCAATGACCGGCTGTACATTGGGGTATTTTGTACAGGGGGATTCCCCTTCCTGCATGGCAAGTGTATAAAGGAAAGGCTTGAACGTAGATCCAACCTGACGTTTGCCAAGCTTGACATGATCGTACTGAAAATACCTGTAATCGATACCTCCGACATAGGCTTTAACAAAACCTGTATGAGGATCCATCGACATCAAACCGGCCTGCAGGAAATATTTATAATAACGTATGGAATCCATCGGAGACATGATCGTATCCCTGTCACCTTTCCAGGAGAATACCCGCATTTTTTCCGGAGTATTGAAATCCTTCAGGATATCAGCATCTGAAGTATTCGTTGTTTTCAGGCGATAATACCTGTCCGACCGGCGCATTGCCTGCAACAGGAGACTTTGGATCTCTTTTCTCTCAGATCCTTTTTCAAAAACAAAAGGTGCATTCGGATACCCTTTCCAATGCTGGTAAAAGAGTGGTTGTAATTCCTTGCCAAGGAATTCATGGACTGCCTGTTCGGCATATTCCTGCATTTTATAATTGATGGTAGTATATATCTTGAGACCGTCTTTATATAAGTTATAAGGTGTTCCGTCTTCCTTGGAATGGCTGCTGCACCAATCATTAAGCGTCATCCTGATGTACTCCCTGAAGTAAGTGGCCAATCCTGCAGTGTGATCCTGGATACGGTAGTTCGACATATCGACAGTGATGGTTTTGAGTGAGTCATACTCCGCATTTGTAATATAATCGTATTTCCTCATCTGGTTCAGCACAATATTTCTTCGATCCACCGCCCTGTCAGGATTACGGATCGGACTAAACCAACTGGGAGCCTTTAAGATCCCTATCAGTAAGGCTGCTTCCTCTATTTTGAGTTCATCGGGAGATTTATTGAAATATGTTTTGGCCGCAGATTTGATTCCATAAGATTGGCTCCCAAAATCAACGGTATTCAGGTACATGGCCAGAATCTCGTCTTTCGAATAATTACGTTCCAGTTTTATCGCAGTAAGCCATTCTTTAAATTTAACAATGATGGTCCCGATAAACCAGCTGTTTTTTTTTCGCGGGAACAAATTTTTCGCAAGCTGTTGGGTAAGGGTACTGCCTCCTCCTCTTGAGGTGCCGGTCATAACACCGAAAAGCACCCTGAACATAGCCTTCAAATCGACTCCCGAGTGCTTCAGGAACCGTGCATCTTCCGTGGCTATCAGGGCATTTATGATGTTGGGGGAAAGTTCCTGAAAATGAATATTGGATCGGTTTTCAATGAAATATTTTCCAAGAAGCTTCCCATCGGATGTGTAAATTTCAGTAGCAAGATTACTTTTGGGATTTTCCAGCTCTTCAAAACTGGGCATTTTACCGAATAATCCTACAGAGATAGATATAAAAAGGAGGAAGATAAAAAGGAACCCTGAGAAGAGAGTAATCCAAAATACCTTCAGATACTTCCTTTCCTTTTGCGCAGTTCCATGTATTCCTTTTCTTGCACCCATTTATTCTTCCTTTTCGATTCTGAGTCCGACATCCCTGATCCCCTTCAGGTCATTAATCCTCATTGCCTGCTCCAGTTCAAATATGTATTTTCCGGGATGCCTGAACCGGATACTTTTTTGAAACAGGAACCGGTTGAACTTCACTGACCCGACTCCTTTGCCAAGCCATTTTCCGGCATAATCTGCCAACTGACATTCAACAGTGTCCCTGGAACTTATACCGGCAGGAGATTGAGTTTCGATAAAAAAATAAAGATTGGCATAAGGATAATCCAGATCATTCCTCACATTAAGATAGAAATCATACCTTCTCAAAGTGTCAGGAATAATTACTTCAAACCGGATCTTATCATTTCTGTTCCAAACGCCATGTTCTATCTTTTTATTATTCTCGTAAAACCTTTTGGAATCACATGAAAGAAACAAAGGAACAACCAGGAATAAAATCATTAAATGATAGTACATCCGTAAGGAAATCATGAAGGAAGAGTTAAGAATGTAATATTTACAAGTTGTCAAAACGGGTAAGATCGTCCTGACCAACAACATTTTCAAATTCCGCCTTGGGTTCGGTTATAAAAGCAAATTCCTCCAGCTTTTCCGGTAAGATACCTTTTTGATTCTCTTCAATGACTTTGATAACATTATCGACGGATATCGCTAAAACATTCCCCGGGTTATTGACGTATGAATACCACATCAATTTCTTAAAGATATCGGTTTTCTGATGTATCGCTTCTCCCTGGACTGTTTTAAGGACAATATCCGCATTGGGGAAATCTTTCAGGGCATCAAGATAGGTCTCATATTCATAATTCAGGCAGCATTTCAGCTTTCCACATTGGCCGGCCAGTTTCTGAGGGTTAAGCGATAATTGCTGGGTACGGGCGGTTTGTGTTGTTACGGACCTGAAATCAGTCAGCCATGTAACACAACATAATTCACGTCCGCAGGAGCCGATTCCTCCAAGACGGCCTGCTTCCTGCCGTGCCCCGATCTGTCTCATCTCGATCCTTACCTTGAACTCATCGGCCAGGATCTTAATAAGCTCACGAAAATCCACACGATCATCGGCTGTATAATAGAATATCGCTTTTGTGTTATCACCCTGGTATTCGACATCGTTGATCTTCATAGATAAACCCAGTCCTGAAGCGATCTCACGTGCTCTGAACATCGTTGAATTTTCACTCTCAACCGAGCCAATCCATTTTTCTATATCCGTCAGACGTGCACGACGATAAACTTTCTTAAGTTCAGTCGAATTCGGGTCAAGTTTCTTCTTCTTCATCTGGAAACGGACTGCTTCGCCGGTCAGACTCACAATTCCAATGTCATGACCCGGTGAAGCTTCGACTGCAATAATATCCCCAATCTCGAGATCTAAATCACCTGGGATCCTGTAAAAATCTTTACGGGAATTTTTAAACCGTACTTCAATGACATCAATTACTTTTTGATTTTCCGGTAATGAAATTGAATTTAACCAATCGAATGAATCCAATTTACTGCAGCGGTGCTGAAACACGCCTTCATTCTTATGATAAAGTTTAGGTGGCTGGCAGCAACCGCGACTTAAAAACGGATTCTCGGTAAATGGATTCTTTGAGCTTTCCATTGTAAATGTTTTCTAAACAAAAGTACAAAAAAAAATGATTCCAGCCATTTACTCTGGATACTTCTGACTTCTTCTTTAACCACAATGATCACAATGCCTGCCTGCCTGCCGGCAGGCTTTACACAAAGTCCACAATGAAAATTTTCTTTGTGTCCATTGTGCAATCATGGTGGTCTTTGTGGTTATTTATTTTACAGGTTACCGGTATCAGGCATTTACTTCTTCGAAATCTTTGCAAATAATTGTAAGATGTTCAGTGAAACATCCATGAACAAGGTTTGCGGGTAAGCATTTCGCTCTATATGATAAAGCGCGTTGTTAAAAAGATCGTTAAAAGAGGTGAGATTGGATGAGTTTATATAGGGGGTAATTTTTTGTATGAATTCCATTTCTTCACCGGCAGATAATACCAACCAATCCTGGTTGTATTGAAGTCTGGCACATGATTGGACGATCTGTAATGCATAATGCAAAAGATTCTTTTGATTTTCCCTGCCGATTTTTGCTAATTCCCCTGAAAAGCTTACCAACCCTATGATATCTTTTGCAAAGCAAAGCCGCATCCAATCCCGGAACATATTCAGATTAACCTGATCTTCCTCAAGATGCTGATATTTTTTTATCGCCAGCTTAAGATTCCCATTGGACTGGCGGGCGATATTTTCCGCCTCGTTTTTCGTCAAATTGAATTTTTTAATCAGATAATCCCGAAGTTCTTCATGCGTGATTCCTGGAATCTTCACCAACAGGGTTCTTGAAAGGATGGTGCTGATGATCAGCTCTGGGTTTTCCGAAATAAGAAGGAACAGCGTTTTTTCAGGCGGTTCTTCAAGTATTTTCAGTATCTTGGGTGCAGCAGCATAATGAAGCTTCTCCACCATCCAAATGACCATTACTTTATACTCAGATTCATAACTTTTGTAGCCGAGGGTCGTTATGATATCGTGACAATCGTCCGCGTTAATGATGCCCTGCTTGTTTTCAATATCGATAAATTCGAACCATTCATGAAGACTTCCATAGAAGTCATTCTGTAATAGGAATTTTCTCCACTCCCCGATAAAATCTATACTTTGTGGTTTCTTTGTTACCCTCTTTGTTGTCGCGACCGGAAAGATAAAATGCAGATCGGGATGGATCAGTTTTTGATATTTTATACAGGAGTGGCATATACCACAGGAATCAGCATTAGCCATTTCAGGTGGAGGTGGGATTTGTTTGTTGGTACAATTAATGAATTGTGCATAGGCAATAGCCAATGCCAGTTTTTCCGAACCTTCCTGGCCAAAAAACAATTGGGCATGGCTTATCCGGTGATCCAGCACTGTCTGGACCAGTTTTTTCTTTATCTCCCTTTGTCCTGTAATTTCCCGGAATAGCATTCTAAGTGGTCGGTTGCGGCTAGTTCTGAAATATCATCTTCCTGGCAAAATTAGGGTTTTTTTCAACCACAATGTGCACCATGATTGCACTATGGTCACAAAGAAAATTTTCTTTGTGACCTTTGTATAAAGCCTGCCTGCCGGCAGGCATTGTGGTCATTGTGGTTATTTTTTCAAAGCCAGCTAAATATTAATAGCTCTTCAAAGCAAACCAATTTCTCATTGCAAGAATATTTCCGGCATTGGCGCCTCTGTCAATACGGGTTGTCCCGATTGATTAAAAGGTAAAAGATTGAAGGAAATAATATGGAAACAAACACATGTGTTCCCTTTTAAAACAAACCGTACCTCTGAAACAACTAGTTCAGGTAAAAAGTGGATCATTATCCTCATGGATTAGTTTTACCATTAATCCGGTAAAATCCAAAAGGTAATACGTTTTCAGGAAAAATATTATCAAAAAACCCTTATCAGCCGATTTTTGCCCAAAGGAATTCCCTGTTCATCCGCGCAATGGTTGAAACGGAAATCAATTTCGGGCATTCCACTTCACATGCGAATGTATTGGTACAGTTGCCGAATCCCAGTTCATCCATCTTGGCGACCATTTTACGTACTCTTTCTTTTGCTTCGGGTTTCCCTTGAGGAAGAAGAGCAAAGTGGGACACTTTTGCGGACACAAAAAGCATCGCAGATGCATTTTTACAAGCGGCTACGCAAGCTCCGCAGCCAATGCATGCGGCTGCGTCCATCGACAACTCGGCCGCTTCCTTGGGGATGATAATCGCGTTGGCGTCAGGTGCGCCTCCGGTATTTACCGAAATGAATCCTCCCTCCTGGATGATTGCATCAAACGCAGTGCGGTCCACCATCAGGTCTTTGATAACCGGGAAAGGTCTGGCTCTCCAAGGTTCCACCACAATGATATCTCCGTCTTTGAATTTACGCATATGAAGCTGGCAGGTGGTAATGGCATCATCGGGGCCATGAGGTCTACCATTTATATACAGACTGCATAAGCCGCATATCCCTTCCCTGCAATCAGTATCAAATACGACGGGTTCCTCGTTCTGATGGACAAGCTGCTCATTCAGGATGTCGAGCATTTCGAGAAAGGAACAATTTGAAGAGACGTCTTTAAGGTTATAAGTGACAAATTTTCCTTTTGCTTTTGCGTTTTTCTGACGCCAAATTTTTAGTGTGAAATCCATATTTTAAGGATTACCTAATGTTTATTTATAGATTCTTTGTTTAACTTCAATTTCCTCGTACTTCAGTTCTTCCTTATGCATTTTATAAGGATTGTTCCCGCCGGTATATTCCCATGCTGCCACATACATATAATCCTTGTCATTACGCAGGCATTCACCTTCCGGAGTCTGATATTCTTCACGGAGATGACCGCCACAGCTTTCTTTCCGTTCTAAAGCATCCAATGCTAACAACTCGGCAAGTTCAAGGAAATCAGCCACACGATTGGCTTTTTCCAATTCAATGTTCATTTCATCAAGGTTACCGGGAATTCTCAGATCTTTCCAGAAGTCATCCCGCAATATACGGATCAGGTTGATTGCTTTTGTTAAACCAGGTTCATTTCTACCCATTCCAACATATTCCCACATAATTTTCCCCAGTTCTTTATGGAAATGATCGACGGATTTATTCCCTTTGATGCGCATCAATTTTGAAAGACGATCCCCAGCGCTCTTTTCTGCTTCCTCAAATTCCGGTCTGTCGGTTGACATTCTTGGAACCCGGATTTCATTGGACAGAAAATTCTGGATTGTATAGGGCAAAACAAAATATCCATCGGCGAGTCCCTGCATAAGGGCAGAAGCTCCAAGGCGGTTAGCACCATGGTCTGAAAAATTAGCTTCACCCAAACAATACAACCCCGGGATCGTGGTCATCAATTCATAATCAACCCATATACCACCCATTGTATAATGCACCGCCGGGTAAATCATCATCGGGTTCTCATAAGGATTCTCATTCACAATCTTCTCATACATCTGGAAAAGATTTCCATATCGTTCCTCGATGACATATTTCCCAAGCCGGCCTATCGACTCCTCAAAATCCAGGTAAACAGCAAAACCGGACTCACCGACACCATAACCGGCATCACAGCGTTCTTTTGCAGCCCTGGATGCAACATCTCTCGGGACAAGATTACCATACGCCGGATACCTTCTTTCGAGGTAATAATCCCGGTCCTCTTCCTTGATTTCTTTTGCCCTGATCTGCTTTTTCCTTAGCTTTTCAGCATCTTCCTTGTTTTTCGGGACCCATATCCGGCCATCATTCCGGAGACTTTCACTCATCAAGGTAAGTTTCGACTGGTAATCCCCATGCACCGGAATACACGTGGGATGGATCTGGGTAAAACAAGGATTGGCGAACATCGCGCCTTTTTTAAATATCTGCCAGATAGCGCTTGCATTCGATCCCATAGCATTGGTCGAAAGATAGAATACATTTCCATAACCTCCCGTGGCAATGACCACAGCGTGACCAAAATATCGTTCCAGCTTGCCAGTTATAAGATCCCTTGCAATGATACCCCTGGCTTTCCCGTCAATCACCACAAGTTCAATCATTTCATGCCGGTTATAAAGTTTGACGGTTCCGAGCTTGATCTGACGGCTGAGAGCGCTATAGGCTCCCAGGAGTAATTGTTGTCCTGTTTGTCCCCTTGCATAAAAAGTCCTGGAAACCAAAGCTCCCCCAAAAGACCGGTTATCCAGCAACCCGCTATATTCCCTGGCAAACGGAACTCCCTGTGCAACACAATGATCGATAATTTCATTGCTTACTTCTGCAAGGCGGTAAACATTCCCCTCTCTTGACCGGTAATCACCCCCTTTAATGGTGTCATAGAATAAACGATAAATGCTGTCACCATCATTCTGGTAATTCTTTGCTGCATTGATCCCGCCCTGAGCGGCAATACTGTGTGCCCTGCGGGGACTATCCTGGTAACAAAAATTCTTTACAGTAAATCCCAATTCACCCAGGGATGCAGCCGCAGAAGCCCCGGCTAGCCCGGTTCCTACTACGATCACATCCAACTTACGCTTATTGGTAGGATTTACCAGGTTCTGATGCGCTTTGTAGTTAGCCCATTTTTCGGCCAGCGGCCCTTCAGGGATTTTTGCATTTAATTCGGTCATGATAACTTTCAGATAAGATAATAGATTGGAATAAGGATATAGCCTAAAGGAATAACTATGGAATAAACGATCCCGAAGGTCTCTATAGACGAGTTATAACTCTTATGATTTAACCCTAACGATTGAAAAGCTGCACGGAAGGAATGATAAAGATGTACGCCCAGAACAATAATGAAAACGATATAAAGAACGGTATAAAAAGGTTGACTGAATAACCAGCGCGCAACGACGTAAAAATCAGGATGACCATTAGGCAGGGACGGTACCGGGCTTTCCTTCCATCCAAGCTTGATAAAATAAAAATTCATAAGATGAATTACCAGGAAAATAAATACAACTGCCCCTGTATAAATCATATATTTTGTGAAGAAAGGAGTATCTGTCCTGGGATTTATCTTATAACGGACCGGACGGGAACGCCAATTCCTTAACTGCAGGATTATTCCAACCAAAATATGGAAAATAAACCCTCCGAATAATATTACTTCAAAAACTTTAATGACATAATTCGTTCCCATAAAATAAGCCGCATCATTGAACCATGTAGGATCCTTCCGCAGCAAACATAAATTTATTCCCAGATGCAGGATCAGGAAGACCATCAGGAACAATCCCAGGAGAGACATCCAGATTTTTTTTGTGATGGACGAAAACCGTAAAAACGAAAAGTTCATAATAACTTTTTAAAATTTATTTATTTTTTACAATGAAAAGGATAAAAAACCCGTTAATTTTTATTCAAAGAAGAACAGGATTAAGACTAATTTGAAAAAGATAGGTTGTTTTATTTTCCTGTTAAAAAAGCCAGCAAACAAATATAAAAGTTTAACTAATCCCATCTGCAAAAGTCAGTTTTTTTATCAACATTTAAAAATCCAAGTTATGTTTTCAGCGAAAATCTATGCACAAAGGAGAAATCAACTTCGTCAAGAGGTAAATTCTGGTCTCATTCTGTTTCCCGGCAATGAAGACGTTTCATTCAATTATCCTGCCAATACTTATACCTTCCGGCAGGACAGCAGTTTCCTTTATTTTTTTGGACTGGATCACCCGGGGCTGGCTGCAGTTTTGGATCTTGATAACGGTCAGGATTGGATCTTCGGTAATGATATCGATATCGACGATATTATCTGGATGGGTAAACAGCCGACAATAAAAGAAAGCAGCTTGTTGGCAGGAGTGAATAATTCAGCTTCCATCAAGGACCTTGCTGAAATAATTCAAAAGGCCAGAAAAGACGGTCGAAAAATACATTATTTGCCGCCTTACCGGGGAGAAACAATGCTTTGGCTGGAAGACCTTTTGGGGATCCCTCATCTGCAGCTAAGGAGCAATGCTTCAGAAAACCTGATTAGAGGAGTAATAAAACTCCGGATGGTAAAGGATGATCTCGAAATTAAGGAAATTATTCGCATGGTTGACGTGGCTTATCTGATGCATGTTACCGGTATCAAAATGGCAAAACCTGGTATCCTGGAAAGAGAAATTGCCGGTGTCGTTGAAGGCATTGCTCTTTCTCACGCAGGTCCGGTATCATTCCCGGTCATCCTCTCCATTAATGGACAAACTTTGCACAATCATTATCATGGGAATGTGCTTACAGAAGGACGCATGCTCGTCATTGATGCGGGTTGTGAATCGGATCTTCATTATGCCAGTGATATTACCAGGACGGTGCCGGTAGGGGGGAAGTTTTCTCAGAGGCAAAAAGAAATTTATGAAGTGGTACTAAACGCAAATTTAGCTGCTACAAAAGCGGTAAAACCGGGCATTCCTTTCAAAAATGTGCACCTTCTTGCTGCCACCGAGATCACAAAAGGATTGAAACAACTCGGGCTGGTGAAAGGCGATGTCGGTGAAGCAGTGAACCTTGGGGTTCATACTCTTTTCTTCCCGCATGGATTAGGTCACCCATTGGGATTGGATGTTCATGACCTTGAAGGCATGGGTGAAAATTTTGTCGGCTATGACGACGAAATAAAAAGAAGCAAGGAATTTGGGCTTGCATATCTCAGGTTCGGAAGACGCCTGCAAAAGAATTTTATCATGACGATCGAACCAGGAATATACTTCATCCCCGAATTGATCGATATTTGGAAAAACGAAAAGAAATTCTCCGCTTTTCTCAACTATGATAAAATCGAACAATACAAGGATTTTGGCGGTATCCGCATCGAGGATGATGTCCTCGTAACTGAAACCGGATTCCAGGTGCTTGGAAAACCAATCCCCAAGACGGTTGTTGAAATTGAATTCACGATGAAACAGGATTAATTGATTTCTATAGTGGGTTTTATTATAAAGTATTTATTTTTTAGAACCGCAGAGGCGCAGAGAAAATGTTGGTCTTTATTTATAGAAAACTAAATCAGGATAGATTAGGATGTAATGAAATCTGGATATAAGAATCCTGTCACGCGTTAGAAACGCGCGCCAAATATCAGAATATAGAATTATTCTCTGCGTCTCTGCGGTAATAAAAGGCTTTTTCGTCAAACACTATAAATAAAAACCTATGAATAATATTACATTTCAAAAGAAGAAGATATTCTATAACGACGAAGGCAAAGGGAAAGTAATCGTCCTCCTGCATGGATTCATGGAATCCTCCAAGATCTGGAAAGATTTTGCCGCCGTATTAAGTAAAGCTTTCAGGGTCATTACAATCGATCTCCCGGGGCATGGTAAAAGCGAAAACCTGGGCGAAGTTAATGACATGGAATCCATGGCCCAGGCCGTTTATAAGGTTCTCAGGCAGCTTCGTGTGACGAAATGTTTGATGATCGGACATTCCATGGGAGGGTATGTAACACTCGCATTCGCCGAACAATATCAGCAAGTGTTGAAAGGTTTTGGGTTAATTCATTCACATCCCTTTGAAGATACCGCGGAAAACAGAGAAACCCGTGACAGAACTATACAACTGGTGAAAATGGAAAAACTTTCTTTTATCACCCGGTTTTTCCCCGAGCTGTTTCCACCCGAATCCATTATGAAATTCCAAAAAGATATCGATAAACTGATCAATCGGGCAGGGAAAATGTCAAAGGAAGGGGTTATTGGCGCATTGGAAGGGATGAAGGTACGTACTGATAAAACAGAAATACTGAAAAATGCTCAGGTGCCTGTTTTATTTGTCATTGGAATGAAAGATGCAAAGATCCCGGTTGACAGGTCCTGGGAGATGATCTCGCTTCCCGCAAGGTCAGAAGTCCATCTTTTTAAAGATGTAAGCCATATGGGTTTTATTGAAGCCCCGGTAGAAACCCTGCAAGCGATCTATTGCTTTGCACGGCAGACCCTTTAAGCAGCCTCACCCCCCGGCCCCCTCTCCTTCTGGAGAGGGGGGAGAAAATGACATAACTAATCCCGCAGGGATAACAACTTTATAAACAACCAGAACATTTAACAAATATTGGGGGTGTCCAATAAGTTTCTTTTTTTTCTCGCAGATTTCCGCAGATTAATCGCAGATTTTCGCAGAATATTGAAAACAAGAGTTTTAACTTTGCGTGACTCTGCGTTTAACTCAGCGAAACTCAGCGAGAAACATTAAC